>JAUWMY010000032.1 GCA_030612945.1 Desulfobacteraceae bacterium | reverse complement strand
TGCGGGTTTCTGGGAGGGCGGTCCGCTGATCACAAGGTTTGGTTTTATGAGGACTCTGTCCCTTTTCTTTAACCCGGCCAATCCTTCACAAAGGTCCAGTGCCTTGTTCAGCGATCCGGAATCGCGCTTATATTTGACTATGGAAACAACCTCTTTATCAGTTGTCACGATTTTATCCCTTGCCGCTTATATGGCTAATTTCAGGATCCTCCGGGCGTTTTTATACAGCACCTTTTCCACTACTTCCGGCTTGTAACCGCCCGACTCAAACTCATCTAACCACCGTTTGGGAGGGATTTCAGGATAGTCAGAACCGTACATAAACTTATCCTGCAACCGGCCATTGATCTCCCTCTTGAGGTTTTCAGGGAAATATTTGGGGGCCCACCCCGAAAGGTCATTAAATACATTGGCCTTGTGCAGCAGAACGGCAATCTGTTCTTCTATCCAGGGCCAGGCAGGGTGGATCATAATAATGGTGAGTTCAGGAAAATCAGCAGCCACATCGTCGATATAGGGGATGGGTTTAGTGTACTTAAGACGATAGCCATGTCCGCCGGGCATACCGGCCCCGATGCCTGTGGTCCCGGTGTGAAAGGAAACCGGGACATTTAATTCAACACACTTTTCATAAAGCGGGTAAAATCGCCTGTCATTGGGGTAAAATCCCTGGGCCGATTGCTGAAACTTAAGTCCCATCAGGCCGAGTTCCCTGATACACCTTTCAAGCTCTTTGACTGCCCATTTTCCCTTCCAGGGATCGATCATGGCCCATCCCCCGATAAAGACATCAGGAAACTTTTTGATCAGCCCGGCCACTTCATCGTTTGTACCGGACGTGTCGTAACCGCTCTCGGCCTGGCCATCCCATCCGATCAAGAGTGCCTTGATGTCAAGTGCTCTGAACTCTTCTGCTAATTCTTCATCGGTTCTGATCTTCTCTTCCATCCTGTAATACTTTGGCATAAACTCTGCCACTTCTTTTCCCCACCTCCGTTCATAACAGAACGGTGCGGTACTCGGATGTACATGAACATCAATAGCTCTCATCTTGTTTTCCTCCTTTAAAATTTCTCAAAAATCATAACACTGCAATCATCGTACCGTTACAATTTCCTATGGCGGGTTGTCTGCAAAGCCCCTTTTTTCCTTACTCATAACGGCATAACAAAGGCAATGATGTGTGCATAACCTATTGTTATCCTGTAAATAATTATTCCAGACGAACTCCTAAAGGGGGTACGAAACGCCTTTCACGTATTTTGGGCTATTAACGGGAGCTCTCGCTGTCAGATGCTTTAGACAGGGACCTGCACGGTTGTTTTGTATACTTTTTGAACAGCATGTATTTGCTTATCATGTAGGGTAGAATGGGGAAATGATGATATAAAGAAAAGCGGGGTTGCGAGTGTGCGAGTGTGAATGCGGGCGTTTTTCACCATGTAGCTGGCCTGTTATGACAGGTCCTTGATCATTTTGTTTATGGTTCGCCCTAATTCGTCAATCTTGTCGTTGCATACATTAAAAATCGCCTCTGCGTTTAAGTCGAAATAATAATGGCTAATGATATCTCTCATGCCTTTGACTTTTTTCCAGTCAATTTCCGGATATCGTGGCAAAAGGGAATTATCTGTAACCTTGTCGAGGTTTTTCAGGCTCTCAAAAAAATCGATGCACCTCTTAGCGATCGTGACTCGAGACTTTTGAAAAATGGTTCCACCACATACTTTTATATGAAAGTTGAGCAAAGGGTTGCTTGACTTTTCACGACCCTATTGTATACTTGGTAAACAGTAGCGATCAATTCATAGGTTCCAGAGTTTCTTCAATGGATATCAAGCAACTTCCTTATCAAATAATGGACATGCTTTCGGATGCAGTGGCTGTTATGGACCAGAATGGCGTGGTGGTATATGCAAACGGCGCTTTTCAAAGACTATACAACCCATTGTATGACCCCGCCAAAAAAACGCCCTGCCAGGAGCTACAGAACCTGAATCTTAGATTTTTGCAATCAGGTGAAACTTTTACCTCGGAACGTGTCTTAGTCCCGCCTATTGGCAAAAAGTTCGAAGTCTTTGTCTACTCTTTAGACAGACGGGGACAGACAAAAGATTTCAATCTTGTCCTGGTAAAAATCGAAGGTCATCGAGCGGTGCCAGAATTTACCATGGCCGAGGAACTGGTAAACTCCTATATCAACGAGCAAAAGATCCTTTCAGAGAAGCTGGCCCCCGAGTTTCGCGAATTGAAAGGTGAGGATCCCGCATTTAAGATGGCGCTCCTTAATGCCCAGAAGGCCGCCAGGACTGACTTGCCTGTATTGATTTTTGGAGAGAGCGGTACAGGCAAGGAAGTCCTGGCGCGGGCCATTCACTTAGCCAGTTACCGCAAAAAAAAGCCGTTTGTGGATATCAATTGTGCGGCCATACCGGATAACCTTATCGAAAGCGAACTGTTCGGGTATGAACGGGGCGCCTTTACAGGGGCACGGAGGGAAGGGAAAATGGGACTTTTTGACCAGGCCCATGAGGGGAGCATTTTTATGGACGAAATCGGAGATGCCTCCCCTCAGACACAATCAAAGGTCCTTCGGGTTTTGCAGGAGGGGCAATTTAAAAGGATCGGAGGGTCCGCGAATATCCAGGTGGATGTCCGTCTTATTTCAGCGACCAACAAAGACCTGTCCGCCTTGATTGCTAAAGTAAGGTTCCGCGAAGACCTGTTCTACCGTTTGAATACCATAACTATCAACCTGCCGCCCTTGAGTGAACGTCAGACGGATATCCGTCTGTTAGTTAAGCATTTCTTGATGGAATACGCCGAGCGGGAAGGCCGGGATTTGAGGTTTTCTCCTGATTCCATGGAGCTGTTGGAGTCCTATGAATGGCCGGGAAATGTTCGAGAGCTAAAAGGTGTAGTGGACTATGCCGCCACCATGGCCACAGGCTCTCTGCTCACCCCTGATTCACTTCCCAGTTTTTTGTACGGTCAAATTAAACCCCGTCGAAAGAAAAATAGACAGAATGATTTGCCCTATTTTATGGCCGCAGACAGGAAAAATCTCCTCACTACGGTACTCCATCAAGTGGAGAGAAACCTGATCAAAAAAGTGCTTGAAAGGTCGAAAACCAAAACAGAAGCCATCAATACCCTCGGCATAAGCAGGAGGACCTTTTATGCCAAGATCAAAGAATACGATCTCGAATAACCAACCTGATTTGTTTACTAATTAGACAGCCGGTCATACCCTTATCCACCTGCCACCTTTCGTCCCTAAAAATATTAATATAAATCAAATAGTTATATCCTATGGCCCGTTTATTGCGGTGTATTGATATGAGTGAGTATTCATTGCTCGTTTCGGTTGAGACGCTAAAATACGAAATTAATGATGCCTGGGAGAGACAAAAAAAGTTGAATTTGAACCATCCATTTGATTATTGATTATTGACAATGGAGGCCATTTGAAATGGATTTTACTATTCCTGAAGATCTCAGGATGATGGAAATCAAACAGGAAGAGTTTGACAAAAAGATAAATGTCAACGGATCGGGTATTTCTCTTGGCCACCCTATCGGCGCGACCGGGGCCATGAGACTGGTCACATTACTCAACGAGATGAAAAGGCGCGGGTCCCGTTATGGATTGGAGACAATCTGCGGCGGTGGGGGCCTGGGAATAGCAGCGGTAATGGAAAGGATATAGATTGTGGCCGGATCAAGGGCAGAAATAACGATTGTGGATTGCGGGCCAAGAGATAGACTGACCCCGGTTTCGGGACAGGTGTCTACGGTGGACAAGATTCATTTGATAAACAGCCTGGCGAAATCCGGCATAACCAAGATTGACTGTGTGGCTTTTACGCATCCGCGTCTTATTCCAAAGAACTCGGATGCGGAAGATGTCATGGAGAAACTGGAGAAGACGCCGGATGTAACTTATGTCGGTCTTGTGCCCAGTGAGATCGGCTGCCGACGGGCCGTCATTACGGACATCGATGAAATTGTGACGCTTGTGGCGGCCAGTGAGGCATTTAACAGGGCGGCCCTGGGCCTCGGCATCAAAGAGACATTGAACAAGACCCTGCCCACAATATTTGAAGCGGCATCTAAAGGGGGCAAATCTATCAGGGCCTATGTCTTAGCCGCTTTTGGATGTCCTTATAGTGGAAATGTGGGGTCGGATGAAGTCATTGAGCTGGTATCCAGGCTTTGCTTTATGGGCGCAAACGAGATATCTCTTTTAGACAGCACTGGCATGGCCGATCCAAAACAGGTCAAGGAAATGCTTGGTGAGCTGCTCGGTTTGAATTTGAGTGTCAACCTGGCAGTTCATTTCCACGACACCAGAGGGACAGGTATGGTCAACTGTGTGGCCGCTTATGAAGCGGGAGTCCGTATTTTTGATACTGCGATTGGCGGACTGAGCGGAACGCCTTTTGGCGCCCCTGAACTCGACATGGGGTTCTGGAATATTCCCACGGAGGACCTGGTTCATTTATTCGAACAGATGGGTGTCAATACCGGCGTGGACCTGGGACTTCTTTTGGAGTGTGTGAAACTCGGGGAGGGCTTAGCCGGTCGATCCCTGCCGGGTCACATACTGAGGGCCGGCCCGAAATCAAAATTGGCAAAAATTCCGGAACCACTGAAATTGAAGTAGAATAGACTCGGAGGGAGAGAAAAATGCAGATAAAAAAAGTTTGTGTGATCGGTATGGGAACCATGGGCAGCCAGATCGGGATTGTCTGTGCTAAAGGAGGCTGTGAGACAGCGATGGTGGACACAAGTCTCCAACAGGTGGAAAGGGGTCTGAAAAATATACAGGCATTTTTGCAAGGCCAGGAGAGAAAGGGAAAGATCGATCAGGAAGCAAAGGATAGGGCCCTTTCTTTTATCACCACTGGCACGGATATTCCGAAGGCCGTGAAAGATGCTGACCTGGTAATTGAAGCGGTCTATGAGGATATAGAGATAAAAAAGGACACCTTTAAAAAAATGGATGAGGCCAGCCCGGGGCATACTATCCTGGCCAGTAACACCTCCACCCTATGGATTGCGGAGATTGCCGCAGCCACAAATCGTCCTGAAAAATGCATTGGAACACATTTTCTGATTCCGGCAGCCCTGACCCCATTAGTTGAGGTGGTGCGCGGGCCCGTAACCTCTGACGAGACGCACGATACGGTAATTGCCTTTCTCGAAGAGTGCGGCAAAGAGACAGTAACGGTTGCGGATTCACCCGGCTTTGTCATCAATCGGCTCTATCTTCCGATGGTAAATGAGGCGTTTTTCGCCCTTGAGACGGGTCTTGCAAGCGCCGAGGAGATAGACAGGAGCTGTACAAAGGGATTAGGCTTTCCTCTCGGCCCTCTGGCCGCGGCAGATGCCTTTGGTTTGGACATACTCCTTGCCTGCATGAACACTTTCTACAGGGAGCTTGGAGACAAATACCGGCCCTGCCCCCTCCTTGTGAAACTCGTCAAGGCGGGTCATCTGGGCAGGAAGACAGAAAAAGGGGTTTATGATTACAGCAAATAGCGTGACTGCTTACGGAGTCTTGAAATAATGAACTTCACAGATGAACAGAAAATGATTCAAGAGATGGTTGGAAAGCTGGCTAAGGATAAGATTGCACCCTTAGTCAAAGAGGCCGATGTGGCAGGTCATTCATCGCCTGAAATTGTAAGTCTCTTAGCAGAAAACGATCTGTTGAAGATGGCGATTCCGGAAAAATACGGCGGGATCGGGGCAAACTACACTACTATAGCCATAGTGGTCGAAGAGATCGCGCGGGTGGATGCCTCTACTGCCATGATCTTGTTTGTGACCCAATCGCTCATCCAGATACTGAAACAGTGGGGAAGCGAAGAACAGAAAGATCGCTTTTTCGGCAAGATGTCCTCCGGTGACAAGGTAAATGCCTTTTCTTTAACTGAACCAAATTATGGATCTGAATCAGCATCCATCCAGACCAAGGCCGTTCTTGATGGAGATCATTACAGCATCAACGGCACCAAGATCTTTGTGACCAACGGGGATATAGCGGACTTTATCCTGGTCTTTGTGCGCACGGGCGAGGGAGAGAGACACAGGGGATTGTCAGCGCTGGTGGTGGAGAAACATAATACTCCCGGATTTTCTGTTGGCAAGCACGAGGACAAATTAGGGTTGAGGGGCTCAGATCTGGCAGAGCTGATCTTTGAAGATACCAAGGTGCATAAAGATAATCTTTTAGGCAAACCCGGAAAGGGCTGGGATATCCTGATAACAGGGGGCGCAGACATGCGGGCCTATGGACCGGGTGCCATGGCCCTTGGCCTGGCTCAAGGGGCACTTGATTATGCAGTGAACTATGCTAAGGAGAGGGTCCAGTTCGGGGGACCGCTCAGCGAACTCCAGGCCATACGATTCATGTTGGCCGATATGTCTATTGAGGTCGAGGCGGCCAGGAGTCTGCTTTACCGGACCACGGCGCTGATGGATTCAGGGTCTGACGACAAAGGACTGCGGAGCCGCCTTGTCTCTTCAACCAAGTGTTTCGCCTCGGATGTGGCTATGAGAGTGACTACTGATGCGGTTCAAATTTTGGGCGGCTACGGCGTAATGAAGGACTATCCCGTTGAAAGGATGATGCGGGATGCAAAAATGATCCAGATCTTTGACGGCAGCAACCAGATACAGAGAGACATTGTGGCCAGGAACCTGTTGTCGTGAAAGGATAATCAGGAGGGACCGTGGGAACAAAATCTGACCTGGATGTCTTTCTTAGACCACGGTCTGTGGCGGTTGTCGGCGCTACCGAGAGGCCAGGAGCCTGGGGATCATTCATAATGAGTGGTCTGCTTTCCCTGAGTTATCCCGGTAAAATCTATCCTGTAAACCGCCAGGCCGATCAGGTATTCGGGATCCCCGCAAGCAAGGATATAGGCGAGATAGAAGGCCCGGTGGACCTGGCTGTCCTGGCCATTCCTGATGAATCCGTGGAAAAAGAGATAAGGGCCTGCAGTCGGAAAAAGGTCAAAGGGATTACCATCATTACAGCAGGATTTGGGGAGACCTCAACAGAAGGACGAGAAAAGCAGGAGGCCCTGGCCGGGCTCGCCCGCTCTAACGGTATGCGCCTCTTAGGCCCAAACGTGAGCGGCACGTTTAACCTCCACTCAAACTTTAATGCCTCGGCTACACCCGCAGACAACATCCTGCCCACTCCTATTGCCGCAGTCTGTCAGGGGGGCTATGCCTTTTACGACATCCTCTCCTCCGGTTGGACTAAGGGGCTTGGTGTGGGAAAATTTATCCATACCGGGAATGAGTGTGACCTGACTGTGACAGACTTTTTGGAGCACTTCGGCCGAGACCCTGAAGTAAAATCCATCATCATGTATATAGAGGCCGTCCGTGATGGACGACGCTTTTTGGATGTCGCTCGCGCTGTAACAAAGATTAAGCCGGTCGTGGTATACAAGGCAGGCAGGACACCGGGCAGCGCCCGCGCAGCGCTCAGCCACACTGGTGCGCTTTCGGGAAAAAGGGAGATATATCAGGGCCTGTTCAATCAGACCGGAATCATCACCTCGCCCACCATGGAACTTCTGCTCCCCCTTGGCCATGCTTTGATTGAACGCCCTCCAATGAGAGGGCCAAGGGTAGCTATTATCACAGTAGGAGGTTCGTGGGGAGTAGCCCTAACCGACGCTTTAGAGGAAGCAGGGCTTTCTGTGCCTGAGCTGAGCCCGAAACTTCAAGAAACATTGCACTCTGTGGGCATGCCGCCCAGGGCCTCGACACGAAACCCGGTCGACTTTGGGGCCTCCGGGCTTTTCCTCTCCGTAGATACGCCGTTCGCACTCAGCCGTGAGATCCTGTCTTCCGGTGAGGTGGACGCGCTTAT
The DNA here is from genome assembly GCA_030612945.1 of Desulfobacteraceae bacterium. Taxonomy (GTDB): domain Bacteria; phylum Desulfobacterota; class DSM-4660; order Desulfatiglandales; family Desulfatiglandaceae; genus 4484-190-2. Next base: position 4,574 of record JAUWMY010000032.1, on the reverse strand, counting down.
AGTGCACGGAATAGGCAGACCGGGGATGTACACGGAGGATACACCACATGAATGGAAGGTATTTCTGGATATTGAAAAAGAGCAGATCCGGGGTTTGAACGACCTGGAAAAGAAAACAGGCATACCCATCTTAATCGGGAGCCATCATAGCCCGTGGGAAAGCCAGGTTGTTTGCGACCTCAACAAGGAGGGAATACGAATTTACAACAATTTGTATGAGATCGCCCAACTACTCTCTTTGATGTATGACTATTGGAGGAAAAAGCCCCGGGACTGAGGCAGGCAAAGAATTTGCTTTCCCGAGGCCTGATCTCACGCGGAAGGAAAAAAGTTAATGGATAAGACCAAGGTTCCGGTGCTTGTGGGAGTTGCACAACTGGTTAATCGCGAAAAGGCTGTAGATAAGATAGATCCCTTGAAGATGATGGTGGAGGTGATTGAATGAAACGACCACTGGAAGGTATCAGAGTGCTTGAATGCGGTATATTTCACGCGGGACCGGGTGGTACCGCTATACTTGGCGACCTTGGAGCTGAAGTAATAAAGATTGAGCAACCAGGGATAGGTGATCCTATAAGAGCGACAAAAAGAATCGGGAGCATTTCGTTTGAAATTCCGGGCGGCAGGAGCATCTTTTGTGAGGGCGCTAATCGGAATAAAAAGAGTGTCACCATAGACCTGGGCACAAACAAAGGACAGGAGATTGTCCATCGGCTGGTAAGCCGGAGTGATGTTTTCCTGACTAATATGCGACCGCAGGCAATAAAAAGCCTCAATATTACATATCCCATTTTGCGTCAGTTCAATTCAAAACTGATCTATGCATCGGTATCCGCGTTTGGGCAAAAAGGACCTGACAGGGAACGAGGCGGGTTTGATTATCAGGGACAGGCCAGGTCCGGGCTTATGTATTCCATGGGCGAGATTGACATGCCTCCCGTATTATCCCAGTTTGGGATCGTAGATCAGGCTACTGCCGTTATGGCCAGTCACCAGATCATAACAGCCCTTTTTATGCGGGAACGCTTTGGTATTGGTCAGGAAGTTCATGTTTCCATTCTGGGATCTACCATGTTCATGCTCTACTTCAATATTCTAATGACACAAATGGGCGGCTTTGAACCGCCACGCCACAAGCGCTCCACGGAGCTACCAACAAGGAACTACTACAAGTGCAGCGACGACCGGTGGCTTATGATGACCCTTACTCCTCCGGAAAAGTACTGGGGCTCGCTATGCCTGGCCCTTGACCATCCTGAGTTTGAGAATGATCCGCGTTTCAATACCGATGAAATGAGGCTTGAAAATGCGAAAGAGCTTGTGGCTATCTTTGACCAAATCTTCGCCACTCGACCCTTGGAGGAATGGCTTAACATCTTTGCCAAATACGACCTTTTCTGCTGTGCGGTTAATAGACCGGGGGAACTCGCTGATGACCCTCAGGTCCTTGCTAACGACTACCTTGTTGACTTTGAACATCCAACCCTTGGAAAGATCAAGATCCCGGGATACCCGGTTCATTTCAGCGAAAGCAGCGCAGGGACAACAAGTGCCGCACCTGAACTGGGAGAACACACAGATGAAGTGCTTTCAACACTCGGGGAATACACAAGAGATGAGATTGCGCAACTAAGAGAAGAACGGGTAATCTAAGCGGGTGATTGGGCAATTAGACCAGGTAACCGTCGAGGAGGGTGTCCGATAATGAGATAGCCGGGATCAGGACTCACAAGCCTGTCAGGAGTCGGAGACTTTGATCCCAAAGACAAGCATCCGATATTAAAAGACGAATATGGTCTCAAGACCGCCCGTGCCACCGCCAAGAGCATGTTGGAACTGGCTAAGATTATCAAGGCCTGCAAAGACAACGTATAACAAAAAAACGCAATAGCCCTGAATCCCGCTTTCAGCGGGAAAACCAAAACCTGTGAATGCCTACAAAACGCCATGCCCGGTTCTAAGAGTGTAGTTTCAATCTTCGATGACCTGAAAATGATCAGGCCCCCGTCCCCCTATTGGCCTGAATCGGCCAATGTGTATGTGTTCAAGGACGGGGATGGAATAAGTTTTTTTGATGTTGGCTGCGGAAGCATAACTTCCGTTGATCGCCTTTTCAGTGCTCTGAAAAACCTGAAATGGGAATCAAGACCGGTTAAAAAGATCATCCTCTCACATGCCCATCCTGATCACATGGGTGCAATGGAAATACTATTATCTGAAATTACACCTGAATCTATAATACTTCATGAAATCGATCTACCCTATGCCCTTGATCCGGAAAAGCTTGCCCTTTCATTTGATATACCATTATGTAAAGAGAATTGGACAGGAGTCAAGAGCCGGGATAGCGATGTTAAAAAAGGCCCGGAATTTGACCTGATTGCCTATTTTCGAGCCCTTGGATGTTCTATGTGCAGTGCAAAACCGAACAGGACAGTAGTGGAGGGAGATAATATCCAGCTTGGCGATTACCACTTTCAAGTCTTCCACACACCGGGACACGCCCCGGGGCATATATCCTTGTATGATCGCAGAAAGCGGCTTTTATTGGCAGGCGACATCCTGGGTGAAATGGTAGCCTGGTATGCCCCATCTTCCGGGGGCGCTGAGGGATACCTTGGGAGTTTAAAAAAAATTGACGATCTGGATATCAATCTTATTCTCCCTTCTCATGGCGATGTCATTACTGATGCGAAAAAAGCCATTCAAGCAACCAAAGAAAAGATCTTAGAAAGGGACAGGGTTATCATAAAAGCACTTCAATCCGGACCAAAGACCTTCGAGGAACTAAACAGGCTATTATTTAGCAGCCCTTCTGTACAGTTCTTCCCCGGCACACCCATCCTTGAAAGTCATTTGCAAAAGCTGAAGAACGAAGGGAAAATAAAACAGGATATGATTTCTTCGAGGATGGCCTATTTCATATAAGATTGTTGCCAGTTGAAAAACAAAGAATGAACCTTAAAAATTTTCTCCGGAGGTTATATTATGAAGCTTTTAGAAGGCATAAAATCAAGAAAATCTATCAGGGCCTTTAAGACCGACCCGGTCCCCGTGGAAACCTTAATGGAAATTCTATCCGTATCCGTTCAGGCACCTTCCGGCGTCAATCTTCAACCATGGGAATTCTTTATTGTGAAGGGAGAAGCGCTAAAAGATCTCAAGCATGCAAGTTTGGAGGAACATCGCCTTGGGAAGACTCCTAACCCTGAACTCCCTATAGGAGATATAAAGGGTGTATCGCCTGTACTTGAAGGAGTCTTCAGAGAGCGTCAGGTTGAACTGGCAAAACAGATGTTTGGACTATTAGGAATATCCAAACATGACAAAGAGGGAATGGAACAATGGAATGAGAGGATGGTGCAGTTCTACAATGCGCCTGCTGTCATTATTGTTGTTATAGACAGGACGTTGCAGGGACTCTGGCCTATATTGGACATAGGCTTTGTGGCGCAGAACATAATCCTTGCCGCTCAGGAATATGGCCTGGGGTCCTGCGTTATGCGAGCCATAGTTGACTATCCGGAACAGATCAGAAAGATCGTGGGAATTCCCGAATCAAAACGTATTATAATCGGCATTGCAATCGGGTATCCCGATATGAATCATCCAATTAACCGGCTGAAAACTAAACGGGAAAGAATAGATGAAATAGTTACCCTTGTGAGCTAACTATTCGTGTGTTCTTCATAAAGTTTAAGGCGCAAAGATCGGCCTTACAGATACCCTTGGAGGTGATGGTGTGATTTGTAATCTGATTATGGAAAAAGGTTGGTAAAGGAGGGAAAAAATGGACTATAAGCTCACATTTAAAAATTATGGTGATGCCCTTACAAAAGGTAAATGGTTACTTATGCTATGGCCTCTCAGATCCTTGAATATCTCTCCTCCTTGGGCAAAGGGAACTTCCGAACATGTCTTTACCGATTTCTTTTGAATATCAAATTGATATTTCTTCTGGCTTATTTCAAACACCTTATCTAAAGGAGAGAATCCATAAGAACATTTCACACAGTAAAACCAAGGATGATTCAGATAGCTTGGCCCCTGCATGGTCACCAGCTCTTTTGGGTTGCTACGTCTCCTTTTGCACATCTTCCCGCATTTTGGGCAGGAAGCATGGTCCTGCTCAAGCAAATCACTATACTTTTGCTCAATCAAGGCTTGCAAACAACCTCCGCCTTTATCATTTGTGCATTTTCTCACAAGGAAGGGGATTCAACCAGCCTATTTATTTCAGAAGAGAATTGGCAACAATAACCTTCTCAATCTCCTTTGTTCCTTCATATATCTCAACGATCTTTGCATCCCTGTAGATTCTTTGGACCTTGTATTCGTCTATATAGCCATAGCCGCCGTGCATCTGAAGCGCCTCATCAGCACATTTTACGGCCGTTTCACCTGAAAACCATTTTGCCATAGCCACAAGACCATGGTCTATCTTTCCATGATCACCAAGCCATGCTGCCTCATAGTAGAGGTTTCTCGATGCCCTGATCCTTGTGGCCATTTCTGCAATTTTGAACCGGTTTATTTGAAAAGACGCAAGCGTTGCACCAAACTGCTTTCTTTTT
>JAUWMY010000066.1 GCA_030612945.1 Desulfobacteraceae bacterium | reverse complement strand
CGCAACCGGACTTAATAAATATGTTGTCGATGAATACATAAAAATTCTTAATCATTGTCAAAATAATACTTGACATGTCAAATGACACTATCGATGGCGGGAGGCAAAAGGGGACGTTTTGAAATTGGCTCAAGACTTCTATTGTTTTTTTAGAACCAGTACCTCAACCTTACCTTCAAGAGCCCTTTTAAACGTGATGGCATCCTGCTCATCACCGACTATAGCCCCGTAATGCATTGGTATGGCCAGTTTTGGATTAATGGCCAGGGCTGCCTGGACCGCCTGCTCTGCCGTCATGACGTAGGTGCCGGATACGGGCAGAAAGGCGATATCCACTTCAAGATCTTTCATCTCCGGGATGAAATCAGTATCTCCGGCATGATATGCCGTGATCCCTTCAATCTCAACGATGAAGCCCAGCCAGTTATTTGACTTGGGGTGAAAGTCCTTATCTGTGTTGTAGGAATGAACGGCCTGAATCTTGATATCATCCACACTAAGGGACTCTCCAGGTTGCAAAACCCTCACATCACCCGAAAGCTTTTTGGCAGAAGCCTTCTCCGTGACGATAACTGTTTGAGAATCCTGGATCTTTTCCACATCCTCTGGCGAGCAATGATCAAAATGATCGTGGGTGATGAAGATCAAATCTGCCTTTGGGCCACCTTCAATCTTAAAGGGATCGAAATAAATCGTCTTTTCTGTATCAATGCGAAACCCGTCATGGCCGAGCCAGTTTATTTTTTTTGCAAAATCCTCGATTGTCATTTGTAACACCTCCAATTTATAAAGGCTCCAGAATAATTTTGTGGTCCACCAGAGAAAGTGTCTTCACTCTTGCCTCCACTATCTCCTCCTCCCCGAACATACTGACAAGTTTGACGTGGCCATCCATATTCTCCAAAACATCAACACTCTCAAGGAGGAGTTCTTCCTTGCCATCTTTCAAGATATACGCAGTTGATTCACACATCTTCATTCATCTCCTTAATAATATCTACGACCTGACTTACAAGATGTGGCAAGGGCTCTCCGGAAACACCCACAAGCCTGACCTTTTCCTGTGTCAGGGGGATTAAAACTTTTGTAGCCTCACTCGAACTGACCGCTGAGGCCATTGCCGGTGTCACTTCTCCCATCATTGAATTTGCCATTAAGATAGCCAGAGGGCCGACGATCACATCCACATTATGACTGGTCTGCACTATGGCGTTCTCCCCAGTACCTCCCTTGTTGGCCCCAGACTTCATCATTCTCGAAGTCGCGATGGAATTCGTTCCCAGCGCCACTATCACCAAATCGTTACCCACTGATTCCCTGAGCCCCTTGATGATCGTGCCTCCAATCCCGCCACCCTGTCCATCCATTACCATCAGTTTCACAGCATCACCCAAAGATTTTTTTACCTGTATTTCTCTATGCCCATTAGCAAATCACCGCCCCTTGTAACAACCTCAATTATTGCGGCTGCGCTTATCTGTTTCAAACACAAGGGCAACATTAAAAGGCTGGTGAAAAGGAAAGAACGGAAATGGAGAGGTGAGACAAATCAACCAAACAGATCAAGGAGCCGTTCCAACTCTTCGTCCGAGTAAAAGTAAACCACAATACGGCCTTCTCGCCCCTTCTTCTTAATTTCCACTTTGGTCCCGAGCGACAGCTTAAGTTTGTCTGCCAGGGACTGAACATAGTAATCGAGTTCCGATTGCTTGTTTTTTAAAAGCCTAGGCCCCCTCCTTTTTTTTGCTAACGTCTCTGTCTGCCGCACCGAAAGGCCCTTTTTTATGACAGCATCCCTGAGGCCCTTTTGCTCTTCAGGATCCCCAATCCCTACCAGTACTCGTGCATGGCCCATGCTCAACCGGCCGTCGATCAGATCTTTTTGGATAGAAAGGGGCAGGTTGAGGAGCCTTAAAAGGTTTGTGATCGAAGACCTGTCCTTCCCCAGCCGTTTAGCCAGCGAATCCTGGGTGATTTCCGCCTCCTCCAGTAGCCGTTTATAGGCGAGGGCCTCTTCAACCGCATTCAAGTCCTTTCTATGAATATTCTCAATTAAGGCCAACTCCAAAGACTCGTATGGTGTTACCTCGCGCACCACAACAGGAACACGCTCAAGCCCTGCCTTTTGCGCTGCTCGCCACCTTCGTTCTCCAGCAATAAGCTGATACCCGGTTTCCGTTCTGCTAACCAGTAATGGAGTAACAATCCCCTTTTCCCGGACAGAATTCACCATGTCTTCCAAATCGGATTCAGATATATCCTGCCTGGGCTGGTAAGGATTTGCTTCTATCGCCTCAACAGGGCACCTGAAGAACTCTTCTTCCCCATCCTCCAGCCTATCGGCTTCAGGAATCAGCGCCGACAAGCCTTTGCCAAGGGCCTTTCTCTTTGCCATTTATTCTATTCCTTTTTCAACTAACTCCCTGGCTAACGCCAGGTATTGTTGGGCACCTTTACAGCCTATATCATAAAGAAGAACAGGCTTCCCATGGCTCGGGGCCTCACTTAACCGCACATTACGCGGAATTACTGTCTTAAAAACGCTTGCCTTGAAGTGTCCCCGAATCTCATCTGCCACCTGCTGTGAAAGGCTGTTTCGCTTATCATACATTGTCAGCAGAATCCCGGCCAGCCTAAGAGTTGGATTCAATTTCCTCTTAACCGCCTTAAGCGTATTTAATAGCTGGGACAATCCCTCTAAAGCATAATATTCACATTGGAGGGGAACCATCACCAAATCCGCTGCTGACAGTGCATTCACGGTCAAAAAACCTAAGGAAGGCGGGCAATCCAAAAAAATATAGTCGTATTTTTCTCTAAGCTTTGAGAGCCCTTTTCGTAGACGAAACTCCTTGTTCTCTACTGAGACCATCTCAACTTCCGCACCTACTAAATTTTTGGTGGCCCCCATTAAATGCAAGCTGGGAAGGTCAGTTTTAGTGATCACTTCTTCCCAGGTGACTGTATCTAACATAAAATCATAAACACCCTTGCTCAGGGCAGATTTGTCAAATCCGAGTCCGGTTGTCGCATTACCCTGCGGATCGCAATCAATCAACAAGCAAGATCTTTTCGCGGCTGCAAGTGAAGCAGAAAGATTTACGGCTGTGGTTGTTTTCCCCACACCACCTTTCTGATTTGCGATAGAAATGACGTGTCCCATAATATCAGATTTATCCTGTACGGTGCGCTTGACGCAAATAGTTTAAAGTCCCTATGCTTAAGTCAACCAACTGAAATTAATGAAATTTATTGGGTATGGATTTTATTTAATACTTAAGTAGAAGGGTTTAGCCCGTTACACCGGGCTACGTTGATAACACAATCAATTGACATTGAAAAGCCAAAATAATGTTTCACGTGAAACATTGTCCTGGCCACCTTTCAATCCGAGCCTTCCTCATAGAAAGACCGGAGAAAATCTTCTTCCTTTGGGGATAAAGTGAATCGAAGTGAAGCGTCCTGGATAAGTCTGTAAACCGGCCTTTTTTCATCCTCTTTTAGGTTTTCGGAAATCCATTTTACGGCCTGTCGCATCTTCTCACCTTTTGGCTGTATAGTTGCCATCTCACTGCTCCATTGTTTTACTCATCTTCCATTACTCTTGCAACACCTACCACCTTCTCGCCTTCTCCCAAATTGATCAGTTTCACCCCTTGTGTATTACGCCCGATGACGGAGATATCCGCTACCCTCAACCTTATGATCTTTCCATGCCCGGTAATAATCATTAGCTCATCCTGCCCGCTCACCTGGGAAGAATAGACCACCGGACCGTTTCTTTCGCTGGTCTTTATGGTCAATATGCCCTTCCCACCCCTTGATTGGGCCCGGTACTCTTCTGTTATCGTGCGTTTACCAAACCAGTATGCACTCACGGTCAGAATTGTAGCACCCTCTTTAAGGACCTCCATACCTACAACCTCATCACCCTGTTCCATTCTAATCCCGATGTTACCTGCGGCCACTCTTCCCATATCCCTTAGATCGGCCTCCTGGAACCGTATGGACTTCCCCTGCCTCGTTGTTAAGAAAATATCCTGTTCCCCACTTGATACCCGCACCGCGATCAGTTCGTCTTCTTCTCTGATTTTCAGGGCAATGATTCCTATCGACCTGGGATGGCTGTAAGACTCTAACGTGGTTTTTTTAACCAATCCCTTTCTTGATGCCATAACAACATATTTACCTTCCTCAAAACCCTTCACAGAAAGTGTGGTGGCCACCCTTTCGCCCCTTTTCAGTTGCAAAAGATTTACAATCGCTTTTCCGCGCGTCACCCGACCGCCCTCAGGAATCTCATGAACCTTCTTCCAGTGAACACGTCCCTTATTCGTAAAGAAGAGTAAATAATCATGGGAAGATGCAACAAATAGATGTTCTACAAAATCCTCCGCCTTGGGCTTTACACCGGCCATTCCCTTGCCACCCCGCCGCTGTGCCCTGTAAAGACTGATTGGATTTCTCTTAATATAGCCATCATGGCTGATGGTCACCACCATGTCTTCTTCCGCTATAAGATCCTCCATATCAATATCTCCGACATCCTCAAGGATCTCTGTCCTCCGCTCATCCCCATATTTTTTCTGGATATCCTTTATTTCGTCCTTAATAATCTGGAGTACCATGGCTTCGCTTTCCAGAATTGCCTTAAACCTCGCTATATTCTTAATTAAATCCTGGTATTCCGCATTGATCTTCTCCCTTTCCAATCCTGTGAGTCTCTGTAATCTCATGTCCAGAATTGCCTGGGCCTGTAGGTCCGAAAGGTCTAAGTCAGACATCAGGCGACCCTTTGCCTCTTTGGGGTCAGAGGCAGACCTGATTAACTCGATAACATCATCCAAAAAATCCAGCGCTTTTTTTAGTCCCTCAAGAATATGCGCGCGTTCTTCTGCCCTCTTCAGATCATAAATAGTCCTTCGTATAATAATTTCCCGACGATGAGCCACAAAATGCTCCAGTATCCTTTTCAGCGTCAAGATTTCCGGTCGACCATTTACAATGGCCAGCATGATAATTCCGAACGAAGTTTCCATCTGTGTAAATTTATACAACCTGTTAAGGATCACAAGCGCCTTTCCGTCCCTTTTTACTTCTACAACGATCCGCATCCCATCTCTATCAGATTCATCCCTTATATCAGATATACCCTCTATCTTTTTTTCCCTAACCAGTGCGGCCATTTTCTCCAGGAGTTTACTCTTGTTTACCTGATAAGGTATCTCGGAGACCACCACTCTTTCCCGATTCTTTCCAACTTTCTCTATGAACGCCCTGGCCCTGATCTTAATAATACCCCTACCCGTTCTGTACGCCTCACGAATCCCTTTTTTGCCCAGGATAAATCCGGCTGTTGGAAAATCCGGTCCAAAAACAATCCCCATCAACTCGTCCAGGTCAATATCAGGGTTATCAATCACCCTTACAACTGCATTACATATCTCTGATAGATTGTGCGGTGGAATGTTTGTCGCCATACCGACGGCGATCCCTGAAGAACCATTAATCAATAAATTTGGTATGGTGGTTGGAAGAATGTCAGGTTCTTTTAAAGAGCCATCATAATTTGGAGTAAAACCGACTGTTTCTTTTTCAAGATCCGAAAGAAAATCCTGGGCAAGCCGCGTCATCCTTACTTCCGTATATCGCATGGCCGCCGGTGGGTCCCCGTCGACAGATCCGAAATTTCCCTGGCCGTCTACCAGGGGATACCTCAGGGAAAAATCCTGGGCCATTCGTACTATTGTATCGTATACTGCTGCATCTCCATGTGGGTGGTATTTACCAATTACATCCCCAACTAACCTTGCGGATTTCTTAAACGGTCTGTTGAAGTAATTTTTAAGATCATGCATTCCATATAGGACACGCCTGTGAACCGGCTTAAGTCCATCCCTGATATCAGGCAGGGCCCTGCCAACGATCACACTCATTGAGTATTCGAGATAGGATTTTTTCATCTCATCTTCTATTTTGACTACATGAGTGTGCAATTCCGCAACCATCTTTGTTCTCCTTCTTATATATCCAGCTCTGTGACTTCTAATGCGTTATTCTGGATAAATTCTCTCCTGGGCTCAACCTTATCACCCATCAGGATCGTAAACATATCATCCGCATCCACAGGGTCCTCTATCTGCACCTTGAGTAATGTCCTTTTCTCAGGATCCATAGTCGTCGTCCACAATTGTCCCGGATTCATTTCACCAAGGCCCTTATATCTCTGGATCATTAGGCCCTTCTTTGCTTTTTCCATGAGTTCTGTCAGCAGTTCTTGCGGATCGCTAACTTTTCTCTTCTCTCCATCACCTGTGAAAACATATCTAACCTTCTTAAGCTCTCGAAATTCCTTAGATACTCCCATTACCTGCCTTAATTCCGGGGAGGAAACAAACTCCCAGTTAACTGAAGATGTCTGACCCCCATTATGTGTTTCCGTCACAATAAATTCATAGTAACCACCCTCTTCGTCAAATTGAACATCTTTTATGCGAAAACCATTCTTCTGAAGTTTTTGAAAAAATTTCTCCATAAATTCTTCATTCTTGAAAAAACTTTTGTCTGTTGGACCCTCAGATGCCAAAAATTCTATAAACCTTGTACTATAACCTCTTCTCGTAAGCTTACTGAGGCTTTCATAAAATTTTATTACCCCGTTGACCAATCTAACAAGCTTGGCACCGGAAACCTCTTCTCCATTCTCCATTAATACCTTTTCTTTTTCCGAAACCTTCTTCAATATAAAATCATTAAATTCTTCTTCATCTTTTATAAATAACTCCTTTTTTCCGGCTGCCACCCGATAGAGCGGTGGTTGAGCAACGTAAAGGTAGCCGTTGTCGATAAGATCCGGCATCTGCCTGAAAAAGAACGTCAAAAGGAGTGTACGAATATGTGCGCCGTCCACATCCGCATCAGTCATAATAATTACTTTATGATAACGTAACTTATTAATATCATATTCTTTATCTCCAATTCCTGTTCCTAAGGCAGCAATCATAGTCCTTATCTCTTCACTTGAGATCATCTTATCAAATCGAGCCTTTTCAACATTGAGAATTTTTCCCTTTAACGGTAATATTGCCTGGGACCGTCGATCCCTCCCTTGCTTTGCAGATCCTCCTGCTGAATCTCCCTCTACAATAAAAATCTCGCTTCTACTGGGATCCCTTTCTTGACAATCCGCGAGCTTACCCGGCAGGGAATGATCCCCAAGAATACCTTTCCGTCGAGCAAGTTCTCTCGCCTTTCTCGCTGCATCTCTGGCACGTGCCGCATCTATTACCTTAGAAAGAATTGATTTAATAATAGATGGATTTTCCTCAAAAAAACTACTTAATCCCTCATTGACCAGAGTCTCAACCAACCCCTTTACTTCACTGTTTCCAAGTTTAGTCTTTGTTTGACCTTCAAATTGTGGATTTGGTAGTTTCACACTGATGACCCCTGTCAAACCTTCCCTTACGTCATCCCCGGTCAGTTTCTCTTTGAAGTTCTTGGACAGAGGTGAATTTTGTAAATACTGATTAATACTTCTTGTTAAGGCGGATTTAAATCCGCTAAGGTGACTCCCACCTTCTTTGGTATTTATATTGTTGGCAAACGTAAACAGATTCTCCTTATAAGAGTTATTGTATTGTAGACAAATCTCTATCAGCACACCATTTTTCTCGCCGGATATATAAATAGGCTTTCTATGAAGGGTTTCCTTATTCTTATTTAAATACTCCACAAACGACTTTATCCCTCCCTCATAGATAAAATCCTTCTTCCTGCCACTACGCTCGTCAGAGATTTTTATTCTCACACCTTTTGTTAAAAAGGATAGTTCTCGCATCCTCTTTACCAGGGTCTCAAAGTCGAAAGCATTAGTCTCAAAAATCTGGTTATCCGGCATAAAATGGATTTTGGTGCCCCTCTTCTTCGTATCCCCTTTAATCTCGAGCCTGTTTTTTGTTTTTCCTCTCTCATAACGCTGATAATATATCTTTCCATCCCGGTATACTTCCACTACCAGGTACTCAGACAGGGCATTTACAACCGAAACGCCGACCCCATGAAGTCCTCCTGATACCCTATAGCTCTTATTGTCGAATTTTCCTCCGGCATGGAGCTTGGTCAAAACAACTTCCAGGGCTGGCATATTCTCAGTTTTGTGCATGTCCACCGGTATCCCTCGACCGTTGTCAATAATAACCACACTATCATCGCTCAAAAGTCGGACATCTATAAAATCACAGTATCCAGCCAGTGCCTCGTCTATACTGTTATCAACCACTTCATATACTAAGTGATGAAGCCCTTCAGAAGCGGTATTACCAATATACATGGCAGGCCTTTTTCGAACTGCCGCCAATCCCTCCAGAACTTTTATATCAGATGCAACGTAAGTTGTTTTTTTATCTTCCATTTTATAGCCTCATTGGCATAATAAGACCTAAGAAACCCTGGTCAGCATCCCCTTTTAGGATACATGGTTTCGAATTATCAATAAATCCCAAAAAAACAGTTTCGCTTTCCATAGACTGAAGAGTGTCTATGAAATATCGAGGATTAAAACCTGCTTCCAGCCTCTCACCCTGGTAATCAACCTTAATCTTTTCCTGTGCTTCTCCAAGGTCAGGGTTTGTAGAAACAAGTTCCATAATGTTATCCTCCAAGGCAATCCTGACGGCCCGGTATCGTTCATTGCTTAAAATCAGCATTTTTCGCATGGCTTCCAAAAGTAAAATCCTTTCAAGTTCTATAGAATGTTTTTCTTCACTGGGGATTACTGCATGATAATCAGGAAACTTTGCCTCAAGTAGACGTATTACTAATATGGCGGTTCCCTTTTTGACAACAAAATTTTTCTGTTTTAATCCGATCTGGACAGGTCCTCCCTCGGCAGCAAGTTTATTAAGTTCATTCAAGCCCTTTTTTGGAATCATTACGCCATTGGGTAAATCCAAAGATTCAAGGTCAGGGATCGGCTTATCGATCATTGACAGCCTGTGCCCATCGGTTGCCACCATTCTCAAAAAAGTCTCTCCCTCATAAGCAACCTTTTCTGTAAATACGCCTGACAGCTTAAATCCGGCCTCTTCTATTGTTACTGAATAGACGGTCTTGTTTATCATTTCACTGAGAATATTCCCTTCTACTTCAATCATTTGTACGCCTTCCGGCTCAACAAATGTAGGGTATTCATCCGCGGGAAGACACGCAAGATCAAAGCGTGCAACATCGTCTGACATATAAACCCAGTTGTTTTCTTTTTCCCTTATGTGAAAACTTGATTTCCTGCTTTCTTTGAGAATTTCAAATAGTTTTCTACCAGAAATAGCTACGCTTCCCTCCTGGATCACATTAACCGGCACAGTTTGCTGGAAGCCGATTTCCAGGTCAGTGGCTGATATACGGACCTCTGTGCCTTTGGCGCTTAAAAGGATTGTTGAAAGGATAGGCATGTTGCTTTTTCTTTCAATTATACTTTGAACTCTTGAAACGCATTTAAAGATCTGGTCACGGTCAAATTTTATTTCCATTTCTATCCTCCAGAAAGTAAAAGAATAATATTATGTTATATATATATAAAAGTAATCTTAATAATATAGAAATGTAAAATTGTTTAATTATCATATAGCTATCTGAAATTAATTAAAAAATATTTAATTCTTTTTTAGAACCTTTTTGTGTTTTTATTTTCAAGACAGATTTTTCATTATATATGATTATTTTTTAAACAAATTCTAACATCAAATTTTACAAAAACTTATTCTAATCCACTCTCCAGCACTCCAATTTATCGAAGATCCAATCTTGATGGTTTCGCAAAAAGTCGTCACTCCGGTGAAAACCGGAGTCCAG
>JAUWMY010000495.1 GCA_030612945.1 Desulfobacteraceae bacterium | reverse complement strand
TGACTAAGTAATCGCAATCTTTCTCTGAATCATCCTTCCCCACACCCAAAAATATCAGTAATCCAGGGCCAATGGCTCCTACAGCCTCCCCCTTGACTTCTACTCTGGACTCCTTTACCCTCTGAACCACAGCCCTCATATACATAACCTTTCTCGGTTTTAAATTTGACGGTCTCGTAAAAAGCCCAATTTCTGCGTTGTGCTGCATTTCGTAATCATTCAACGTACGATAAGTCCGCCTCATGATTACAAAATTTGCACGCCTTGAACTTGAACTTTTTACGAAACCGTCTAAATCGGACTCTTTACGAGTTCATCAAATTTGCCTCATGACACCGTCACTGATACTCATCAACCCCTGGATCTACGATTTTGCAGCCTATGACCTCTGGTCCAAACCGCTCGGGCTCCTTTACCTTGCAGGGTATCTCAGAGACTGCGGTTTCAGGATACACCTGATCGACTGTCTGGATGTACATCACCCCGGCATGAAGATTGTTAAGTCCATGAAAAAGCCTAAAAGACGCTTATATGGGACCGGAAAATTCTGGCGGCAAGAAGTGCCCAAGCCCCTTCCATTAAGCGTCATTCCAAGGCCCTACAGTCGCTACGGTCTTTCACTAAATACATTTGTGGAAGAATTAAACAAGATCCGAAAGCCGGCTGCCATTCTCGTAACCTCTCTTATGACATACTGGTATCCCGGCGTCAAAGAGGTCATCAGCCTCGCCAGGAAAATTCACCCTGGGGTTCCGATAATCCTCGGGGGTATTTATGCCAGGCTTTGCCATAATCACGCCCACAAAAATATGCACGCAGATCACATTGTGACCAGCAATGATCCGGTTTCCCTTCTAAAGTCCCTGAGCGAATTCGGCATCCCTATACCAGAGCTTCCTCCGGATTCAGGGCATCCGCCTTATCCGGCATTTGATCTTTTGAGCCAAATTGACTACGTCTGCCTCCTGACCTCTAAGGGTTGCCCCTATCGGTGTAGATATTGTGCAAGCCACTTCTTAGACCCTCAACCGATCCATAGAGATCCGGGGGAAGTGTTAGAGGAAATCCTTTTTTGGTATAAAGATTATAAGGTCCGGGATTTTGCCTATTACGATGACGCCCTGCTTATTGATGCTGAAAAACATTTGGCTCTGCTTCTTGAAAACCTTGCACAACATCATCTGGGCCTAAGATTTCATACTCCAAATGCCGTGCATGTCAAGGAAATCACAGCGGAAATCGCCAGTCTAATGCACCAAACCGGCTTCCAAACCATACGCCTTGGACTGGAGACTTCGGACTTTTCATTACACCGCAATCTGGATAATAAAATCGCCGAAGGTGACTTTGAGCGGGCGGTACAGTACTTACTTAAAGCCGGTTTTGCTCACAATGAGATCGGGGCGTATATTCTGATGGGATTGCCCGGCCAATCAGTGGATTCAGTGATGGAAACTATTGATTTTGTGGCCAACACAGGTGCAATGCCTTTTCTTTCCGAGTATTCTCCAATACCCCATACCGCCTTGTGGGAAAAAGCCATAAGTCACTCTGAATATAATATAGCCTCAGAGCCACTATTTCACAATAACACCATACTGCCATGCTGGGATAATTCTCAAAAAAAAGACCTTCCCCGGCTGAAAAGACGCGTCTTGGAAACCCGCGAGAAGTACAGGTGACAGGCTCTCAGGTAATTATGTCCTGTTTATTACACTCGCAGCATATCCTGCCCCAAAACCATTATCGATGTTCACAACTGTCACTCCGGACGCGCAGGAATTCAACATTCCCAAAAGCGCAGCAACACCCTGGAAACTTGCCCCATAGCCCACACTTGTCGGGACTGCGATCACCGGCTTATCAACCAGACCACCCACAACGCTCGGCAATGCACCCTCCATCCCGGCCACCACTACAATCACAGAAGCCTCCATGATCCTTTCCCTGTGATTTAAAAGCCTATGGATGCCTGAGATTCCCACATCATAAATGGTTGCCACCTCATTTCCCATGAACCTTGCCGTAATGGCAGCCTCTTCTGCCACAGGAATATCGGAAGTCCCGGCACTCATGACAAGTATTTTTCCCCGGCCAGAAACATTTATGGGGTGTTTGACAAGGGTCAGGACCCTTGACTTTTCATAATAAGTGCTGTCAGAAAACTCCCCTAAGATGTTTTTTGCCTTCTCAGGCAACAGCCGCGTCACAAGAACGTTTTCTTCCTGTTCTACCATCCGTTCCATGATGGCCAGGATATCGGACACCTCTTTACCCGCACCAAATATGACCTCTGAAAGACCCCTTCTCAGGCCCCGGTGATGATCAATACAGGCAAAACCCAGATCTTCAAACGGTAAATTCTTAAGCCTTTCAAGAGACTCTTCAACCGTTACCTGTCCCTTGCTCAACCGAACGAGAAGGTCTTTTAGAATATCCTTGTCCAATGTCCTTTTATCCTGCTCTTTAACTTAAAAATTTTCATACTTCAGACCGCGTTATTTGATCTAAAAACTAGGTCCTATTTTTGGACACCATCCTCATCATAATGGCTATATGGAGCCAAATTGAGGAATTGCGAATTTAGGGATTGAGGGATTAAGACAAGGAAAAGATTCATATTTCAATTCCTAAATTCCTGAATTCCTAAATACCTAAATTCTACGAGTGTCCAATTTTCATGCAAACGATATGGATTC
>JAUWMY010000067.1 GCA_030612945.1 Desulfobacteraceae bacterium | reverse complement strand
TCACCATGATTTGGATAAGCTGAAGTTCCCGATCTTAACAATTGGCCCGCAACATGGTTATCTGCTTTGGTATTTGGTAGCTGTTCAACGATCTTTATGATTCGCACCGAATATTCGAGCAGTCTTTCTTCCAGGTCATATGTCTGTTTCTTCATCTTTTCCCATTCAATGTTCGATGTTGGACGTTCGATGTTCGATGTTCGTTTTTTTCAGTCCCTCCCAGAGAAAAAATCTTCTGGGGTATGCACTTAACTCAAGTTGTACCATATGTGGGCTGTGACCTAACAGCTTTCGGCACGTCGATGAGTATGGAGAAAGTTATTTAATGCTTTAAACTTAGATAAATAGACTTTAGTTTCCATAACAATCTAAATAAAATCAATATGTTGTTCAAACTGCTAATAGTCGATATCCGAACTTCATCTAAAGGCAATTGTAGTTAGTGCATTTCCAGAGATCAATTATCGAAGGCTGGACACCTTCATTCTGTAGTAACTTGAGTTAAGTGCATACCCCAGTTAATAAAATATGCTTTTAATAACATGAAGGTGATAACCCATGTCTATGCTGAAGGTTAAACAGGTTAATAAACAGGGTCAAATCTCTATCGGTAAAAAATATGCCGGTAAAAACGTTCAGGTTGATTTGTACCCCGACGGTACGGTTATCTTAAAACCGGTTGAGATAATCAGTGAATTTGAAATAAAGCTTCTCAAAGACAAGGCATTTCAGGACCGGTTAAAAGCCTTCGACCGCTGGGAAGCGAAAAATAAGCCGTCAGAAACAGACCTCTCTGCCCTGGAGAAAAATCTTGAGAATTGACCTGAACTTTCCGGATTTCCAAAAAGATCTTTTCAAGCTGCAAAAAAATGAAGGCTATTCCTTGATCAAGACTCTAAGGACCCTGTCCAGGATGGATTTCGATCAGCTTAGACGCTCCCCAGGGCTCAACCTGGAGCAAATCAGGAACATGAAGACCCGAAAAGGTGACTACCTTTATTCTATACGAATCACTCGCTCTTTCAGGGCCATAGTCTCCATTGAGGGTGACTACCTACGTTTTATTTCCCTTCATCCTGATCATGACTCCACCTATAAAAAATAAGGTTTATAAGGGGGTCATCTACCCTTGACTCTTTCTACTGCTTTATGCATGAATCCACAACATATGGCGTTTAGGGATTGTGGTATGGCAGGTGCGGTTTTAAGTATTTAGCAAAATTGATGGAATCGTAAAAAGTCCAGGTTTATATTTCTGTGGGTCATAACTATTTGATATCCCAATAGGTAAATTACTATTTTTTGTGTATTTTGTCTGTCGAAGAGTAACTTAGATCCCGTTATCGGGGCCCTGTGGAATCCCGAATGGCCATTCCTCTGGGACGGACACTTTATTGGCAAAGTCACCATGATCCATATCTTTCGTGCACTGGAGCCCAACTACCGGAGGGTTCGGCGAGAGCAAAAAAAGCAGACCCTGACCGATGATTTTGTGAGGAAGGCGGTCAAAGAATTCAAGTTGTGGATGGAATCCATCGAGGACGTGTGCCATGCATTTGAGCGAGAACCTGCTGCACTTCCATCTAGCTTGATCCAGAAGCCTTAACTGGGGATCGAGTCTGAATTTTGGCTTGCCTTTTTCCATGCTATGCTTGTAAAATTACACAATCAGGAAGATATCTTCGTGTAATTTATGTTCCTGACCCAATACCGGAAAGTGCTTTTGTTATCACTACATACGAATTGATTGGAAAACCATTAAAAGCATATCGTCGTCGTCGAAGGAGGAAAACTAAATGACTAAGAAGACAAATTTTCCACCAGGATAGGATGAATCTCGCGTGAAACGAGTGCTTGAACATTATGAATCCCAGTCTGAATATGAAGCTTTTGCCGAGGATGAAGCAGCTTATGAAGATCCCAATCAGACCTTCATGGAGATCCCCAATGAATTGGTACCAGTAGTTCGTGAACGTATAGCGAAAAAGACTGCGTTAACATCAAATATTTGAGCAGAACCAGTCGCTTCATCAGACCGCCTTTTCTTTGCTGCTTTCTTTTTGAGTTGCTTTTGGATCGGTTTGAATTGGGTCGAGAAGTTCCGTAGTCTTAGCTGGCGGCTGGTGAGCATTACGTTCGGTAATAACGAAAAAAGGAGTTACTAATGAAAATATTTACAGCAGTCATAGAAAAATGCTCGGATACCGGTCTTTATGTTGGTTCTGTTCCTGGATTTCCAGGAGCGCATTCGCAAGCAGAAACATTAGATGAATTAAACAAGAACTTAAAAGAGGTAATTGAAATGCTTCTTGAAGACGGAGATCCGGAGATTGAAGGTGAATTTATTGGTACTCAAAATGTTATGGTGGCATAGCTATGGGTTCAGTACCAGTACTTAAACCGAATAAAGTTGCGTCTATACTTGAACGTCTTGGTTTTCATGAAGTCCGGCAAAAAGGTTCTCACAAGCAATTTCGTCATCCAGATGGTAGAGGAACGACGGTGCCATTTCATGCTGGCAGGGATATATCGCCTATTTTGCTAAAGAAAATTGCCAAGGACATTAAGCTGACTGTTGAAGAATTCTTGAAAAATCAATAGATCTGCCGAACAACTTGATTGTGGCAAAACGTTCTTAATTATTTAACTTAACAGTCTCTCAGCATGCCGTGAAAATCACGAATAGATGCCTGCCCGACTCGCCTGAGCTCGGGATGGCGGGCAGGCTCCGGGATCCCTCCACCACATCATTGTTAGGGGCATTGAAAAAAAGGCGAAAAATGGACCGAAAAAATCTCGAATTACGCTGATTTAAAAGCAGCATTGACCATATCCAGGGCCTCTTCCTGAATCCTCTCTAAGTGCGCTTTCCCCTTGAAGCTTTCCGCATAAACCTTGTATATCTCCTCAGTGCCAGAGGGTCGAGCTGCGAACCAGCCATTTTCCGCTACAACCTTCAAACCACCGATGGGCGCATTGTTCCCTGGTGCGTGGGTTAGTCTAACTATTATAGGCTCTCCGGCGAGTTGCGTTGCCGTGACCATGTCGGGAGAAAGCTCCCTAAGCACGGCCTTCTGTTCGGCTGTGGCGGGGGCATCAATACGCTCATAGACCGGGTTCCCAAACTTCTCCTTGAGCTCCTCGTATATTTCGCCCGGGTCCCTGCCGGTCCTGGCTGTGATTTCACAGGCCAGCAGATCCATAATGATCCCGTCTTTGTCCGTGGTCCAAACAGTACCGTCTTTTCTTAAAAATGCAGCACCGGCACTTTCTTCGCCGCCAAATCCATAGGAACCATTTAAAAGCCCATCCACAAACCACTTGAAGCCCACAGGGACCTCGGAAAGCTTCCGCCCCAGATGCGCGGCAACCCGGTCGATCATGGAACTTGAGACCAGTGTTTTCCCAACCGCAGCGTCGTTTCCCCAGCCGGGCCGGTTTTGGAACAGGTACCAAATGGCCACAGCAAGATAATGGTTCGGATTTAGAAGCCCTGCACCCTTAGTGACAATGCCATGACGATCCGCATCCGTGTCATTGCCGAAGGCGATATCAAACTTGTCTTTAAGCTTAATCAAACCAGCCATGGCATAAGGCGAAGAGCAATCCATACGAATTTTCCCGTCTTTATCCAAGGTCATAAAAGAAAAGGCCGGGTCAACGGAGCGGTTTACCACCTCAATAGAAAGCCCATAGCGTTCGTCAATGGGGTCACAGAAATCTACGGCTGCACCTCCCAGAGGATCTACTCCGATCTTGAGTCTTTCCCTGGCGATGACCTCCATATCAATAACGTTCTCAAGGTCCTCTACGTATGGGGTAATGTAGTCATACTCCATAGTAGACTCTGCTTTAAGCGCCTTCTCAAAGGGTATCCGTTTCACGCCTTTTAACCCGTCCCCCAAAATTTCGTTGGCTCTCTGCTGGATAACTTTGGTCGTCTCCGGGTCGGCCGGTCCGCCCTCGGGGGGATTGTACTTGATTCCGCCGTCCTCAGGCGGATTGTGGGATGGGGTTATAACAATACCATCGGCAAAACCTTCTTTCCTGCCCCGGTTGTAAGTAAGGATAGCATGAGAGATGACCGGGGTGGGAGTATACCGAAATTCTTTCTGAATCATCACCGTGACTTCACTCGCTGCAAATACCTCAATGGCAGTAGATAGAGCGGGCTCTGACAGCGCGTGTGTATCCATACCTATGAACATGGGGCCGGTAATGTTTTTAGATTTTCTGTATTCGCAGATAGCCTGGCTAATGGCCAGGATGTGGCCCTCATTGAAGCTATTCTTGAGTGACGATCCCCGGTGCCCCGAAGTACCGAAGGCCACACGATGGGCCGGATCCGTGACATCGGGCCTATGGGTGTAATAAGCAGAGACAAGCCTTGGAATATTGGCAAGTAGTGATCTCGGCACCGGCTTTCCGGCAAGTTCATGTACCATTTTTTTCCTCCCTTTTATTCCTTGATTGCCTTGCCTCGACTGACAAACGAAATTGAGTGTGCCCCTCGGGCTCCAAAGGTAATGCTTTCAATGATGGGTTCATTCACTTCTTTTTCTGATTCCCACTTGATTATGTAGTTTGCACCCCATCCGCCGCTGGTGTCAGACTGGCTGATGAAAAAATATTTTGAGCCCATCGGCTTTATTAGCAAAGATTCTGTTATGAAGTCTTTGACATGGTCTCCATGTGAGTCATAATATTCTACCCTGGCAATCGTAATTGGATTTTTCGGATCTGTATTTCGAATACTCAGGTTTGTTGATAAATCAAACGGAATTTTTCGTTTTCCTTCGCCCACAATGATATGAGAATAGATTGGAACATATACCGTTTGCCCTTTGGATAACACCGGTTCCCCGCCAACAGCATTTTGCACAAAAAATGAAAATGTGAGTACGGAAACAAAAACGTAAAGGGATATTGTGAGTAAAAGAGCTCCTTTTTTCATTTTTTAAAACCCTCCTTTCATCATACCTCTCCTTGTTCTCGGCGCCATCTGACCGATGCCCTCCACTTTTTTAGGCTCATCGTGGATTAGTGTGAAAACCAGGTCGGGAACATAGCACAAAAGCATTGTAGGGTCGGGTTTTATACCCGACCGGGGTTGCGGTGGCATATAAAATGCCACCCTACAGGATGTGAACAAAGGCTTTCACACTAATCCGCGATGAGCCCTTTTTCAAAACTCAATCTGGAAACGAGCCTGGAAGATATCTGCGCTTCCATCCTCAACAGCAGTTGGTATTTCGCGGTCTTTGACCTTGCCACGGATATAATTAAACATAAAACGGGTTTTCTTGTTAAGATACCAGTTCAGGCCGGCCGTGAAATTAAATTCTTTTCCGCCCCTGATAGCCTCACTGTTCAAGTCTATATAAGAGAACCGAGACGTCAACTCCCAGGCCCCCCATCCTCCCTTAAACGGACGGAAGTGATGCTTTGGCTCCAGGCGGTAAAAAGTACCACTTTGTCTGCCATAATTTCGATGTTCACCCGTAATGAAGTAACTGCCAAACAGATAAAATCCCCAGAAATTAGGGTTGCCCAGCGCATCCGCGTCCTCGAAGACATGAAAATACTCCCCCTGGAAGGAGAGGGGACCATGAACAGATGCAAATTCTGCGTTGATAAAATCTGCCGAGTCCGTAATAAATTCGCCTGTATCCACAAGTCTATCGTCCGTAAGGCGCGACTCCGGACGCGTCCTGAGTTGCGATCCGACATCCTCATTACCACTAAATTGGTGGCTGTAGGAAAGGCCCAGGTGGAGAAGCCTCTTCCCGTTTTCTTCATACCATGGAAGGCCTGTGACGCGCGCGGTGAGATTCCATCCATTGGCCTCGCCTATTTGATCTTTAGAATGTCCCACATCACTGTAAGAGCCCGTATTATAGAAAGCGCCCACTGCCCAGGTCATTCGCTGGTCTAATGCGACGGTGTGGCGCCTAATCCCAAAGTTTCGGCCCGGCGCGAACGCTTGAGTGGGCAAGGCCCTTTCCATAAAGGTTCTGGATTTTCCGCTGGTCCATTCTTCGAGCGAAAATGGCTCTTTCATATGGCCCACAGTGAAGTGTCCAATAAAGGGTATCTTCGTAAATCGAATCCATTCGTCTTTGATATCACGCACATTGGCAAAGTCAATATCAACCTTGAATTCCGCCCAATCATATATGGTCCCAAAAAAAGACACCCGCAATTGGCGAAACTCCACATCGGGGCCTTCCAGATCCGGAAAGGCCCTTTGTAACTCATCATCAGCACCAATGTCGCCACCATCGACCATGATTGATAAGTTGGTCCTGAGCGTAAAATTTTTCTCAGGACTGTCAATACGAAAACCGTTCTTCCAATAGTAGTGCCAATCTCCAACCGGTCCTTTTACTCCCTCTTCGGTTATTCCCAACCATTTATCGTGTACGGACAAAAATTTTTCAAGTGATCGGGAATCGGCCTGTACATTGCTGCTTGAGACTAAAAGTAGAGAAAAAGCCACAAACAAAATACAAAAACAATAAAATAGCAATTGCTTACGCATCATAAGATTTAACACGCATATCTACCACTGCTTTCCTTAAAAATTTGACAATTGAATCCATCGGGGCTACACTATGTTCAAAATCTATTGATATTTTAGGAGATTGCGCCATAATAGTCAATTACACAACTAAATATACCAAAATCAACTCCTGCTATATTAGGCAACTGGTAGAGTGGTCAGAGGTTGTCACCGAAGGAGTCGCTACGCTCCGTCTATTCAGATAAAGTAGACAGAATTTCACAGATAAGAAACTAAAATAATGACCACTTTTCATTTCTATTGATACCGTAATGCACAGGCCTTTTTTAAATCGCTACAAGCAAGCATGGAATAATTTACGCAAGAAAGTCAAGCCGGTTGTTGGCTTTGAAGTCTGGTTCAGTTTGATATACGCCGTCGTCCTGGCTCCGTTTACGGCCTGGCTGTTGAATAAGCTATTGGTTCCTGGTGGACAACTCGCTGTCAGTAATGAAGATATCATAACATTTTTTCTATCTCCTCTGGGTGTTCTCTTTATTCTTCTAAGTATAGCTTTCTTTCTCGGGCTCGCCTTTTTGGAACAGGTTGGGTTGATGGTTATTTCCTTAGCCGCCGTTGAAGGTCGAGTGCTTTCTGCCAGCAGTGCCCTTTGGGAGAGTCTTGCCCATTTCCTGCCTATCATTCGTTTAGGTTTGCTCCAGGCAATGTTATTCGGTGCAGCAAGTTTACCGTTTTTAGCAGCCGGAGCACTGACATATGTCTCATTTCTCGGAGAACACGACATAAATTATTACCTCTCTGCACAACCCTGGCAATGGTGGGCTGCCCTTGTGATTAGCGGTATTATCTTTGTTTCATATCTTGTGGTTGCCGCGTATTTGTATATACGTTGGCTGTTTGCTATTCCTGTCCTGATTTTCGAAAACGCACGTCCTGTTGAGGCCCTGAAAAAAAGCTGGCAGCGAACACGGTACCGTATCTTAGCGCTGGGAATGCCTCAGGCTGTCTGGTGGATTTTTATTCTGATTGCATCGATTGTAACCACGTTGGTATTTAAAACGTTTTTCGCATACGTGTTGGCTCATGCCGGGCTGAAACTGGTTATTATTCTTCCACTGGTAGTAATTGCACTGGCGGTCATAGTCATAACCGATCTCTCCTGGTTCATCATTGGTAAGGCCATTCATATGTTTTTAATCGTTGATTTCTATCGCGAGACAGTCACTAACAAAATCAAGGCACATGAAGAATCACGGGTGCTGAAGAAATTATCACCGTCCATTTTAAAAAAATTGGGCTGGGTTGGAATCTGCTTTGCTCTGGTTGCAGCGATTATATCTGGAGTAACTTTTCTCAAAAACCTCAATTTTGATCGCCATATTGCTGTCACGGCCCACCGTGGCAGTTCCCTTAAGGCCCCGGAAAACACAATGAGTGCGCTGCGCCAGGCCATAGCCGATGGCGCCGACTATGCCGAAATTGACGTGCAAACTACTGCCGATGGGACGGTCATTCTCATGCACGATGCTGACCTGATGCGCATTGCTTCTGTAAACCGAAGAATTCAGGACACCCGTTTCGAGGAGCTAAAGGAAATCGATATTGGAAGCTGGTTTTCAGGAGATTTCAGCAACGAGCGAACAGCAACACTTGATGAGGCCATAAAGCTTGTCAATGGACATATTAAGCTAAACATTGAATTGAAATATAATCGACTTGACCCGGGACTGGTGGAAAAAGTTGGAAACATCATCCTGAGCAATGCTTTCTCCGGAAAATGTGTTATCACTTCCCTGAATAATGGTGAGTTGAAAAAGTTCAGAAAATCATTTCCGGAAGTCAAGACCGGCTTTATCGTTTTCCGCGCTCTTGGGTCTCTCACTAAGACAGAATTTGACTTCCTTAGCATTCAGGCCACAAAGGCCAAATCCCGACTGGTTAAAAATGCCCATAAAAACGGGAAAGAGATCCATGTCTGGACCGTCAATGATTTGCAGACAGCCCTTTCCATGATAGAGGTGGGAGTTGACAATATTATTACAGACAAACCGGACTTTATTAGAAACCTGCTTCGAACCTGGAACGATTTTACGGACACGGAAAAAATTGCCCTCTGGCTAAGGAATTTGATTATTGAAGATGATCCTGCACTTGTCGCGGAACTATGACCCCAATTGAGCAAAAAAACTCAATTGGAAGAATACAGAATTCAGTAGACAGAAGACAGAATGGCTGAAAAACCCGATGTCAATAACCTCGCCATGAGTGAGACATAATTCGGCAGATCTCCATCGCTCAACCCAAAGACGCCATCAACAGTAAGATAACAGAGAAAGGGGTTCTTTTCCTTTATGTACATAGAGATAGCACCAGAACTTTATAGGATAGATACAGGAAAGCCGAGTTGCGCGTCTTATCTCGTGAAAACTGCTGAGAGAAACGTTCTGATAGATCCCGGGATCGCTGACCACGTAGAACTCCTTTTAAAAGACCTTGAAGGGATCGGGGTCCATGCAAAGGATATTGACGTCGTCATCAATACACATGAACACGTCGATCATATCGGTGCGAACAAATACTTTCAAAAGCGTTCCCTCATTGCGGCACACAGGTATGCAGCGACAAAGATCATGTCCGCGGATGATGAGGTGCTGATGTGTCGAGCACACGGGCATGATGTGAGGGGATACAGGGTCAACCTCTGGCTCATGAATATAAATGCCATAACAGTGGGTGATTGGTTTCTGAAAGTACTCCATACCCCCGGGCATACATCAGGATCGATCTGCATCTTTGAGCCGTACAAAAGGATCCTATTCTCAGGTGATATGGTATTTACAGATGGTACGATCTCTGATATATCAAGATCCGGAAGCTACGGTGAGTACATAAATTCACTTGCCAGGCTTAACACGATGAAGATCGATATTTTACTGCCTGGTCATGGCAGAACTTCGGAGAACGCAGAGTCTGACATCCTTAAGGCCCTTGAGAACGCAAAGCGAAAACACGAGGAGTTTTTGAGTAATTGAAGGCAGAGGGGATGCGAAAATATTCAATCATTTGAAGATAGTGAAAATAGCCTAATACAATTTTTCGACCTGTGCGGTTAAGTTTAAGCTATGTAAATTGAGAAAAACCTGTATTCACCGCAGAGACGCAAAGGACGCAGAGATAAATGATTTTCTCTTTGCCGTTGAGAGGCCCCGCAGAATCTGACGG
>JAUWMY010000390.1 GCA_030612945.1 Desulfobacteraceae bacterium | reverse complement strand
GGCTTGCCAGGGAGTATGCCCGGGCGCTGGTATCCTACATCAGAGAGGACGGTAACTTCCTTGAACACGAACCCTTGCAGGAAGGCTCACTTTGGGGTATCGGCCGGGTGGCACAGGTAAGACCGAAGTTGATTCGGGATGCTGTTCCACATCTGCTGCGCTTCCTGGAATCCCGGAACGCCACGCTCAGGGGTCTGGCTGCATGGGCCCTTGGTCTGCTTGGTGCAAGAGAGGCCCGTTCACAAATGGAACGTCTTTTAAACGATGATGATGGAATTGCAATTTACATGGACCGCAAGATTAAGACCTACCAGGTGATGGACTTAGCAAAAGAGGCCTTGAAAAAAATAGGGCGATAGCGCCTCCTTATGTTTTTTTGTAAGCGTTCACAGGTTCAGCGCCGCCTCTGACCACCGAAGTTACCAGTTTGATCAAAAAAGTGACGCTTGCCTTGCCGAGTCACATACGAGGGTTAGGGACAGGGACAAAATTGAAGACCCGAAGTCCTCGTAAAAAATGCTGGTTTTGCCACATAATTGCCAAATACCATGTTCCAGATTTGTGGGGATGTGGAAGCGGTCGGTTTTCCCGTACAAAACATTTACAAAATGACGTATGGTGATGAGAATGCAACCTTTGAACCTCTGAACCTTTTAACCCGTGAACGGTTACAGTATTTCTTCGATTCCAGCACCTGACCAATGCATTGTATGCACCGCACCGGGACCTTTATCAAATGCTCCGTTTCCATCTTCCGCAGCCACCTCTGCCGAGGCCCCTCCTCCCGCAACCTCCAGTTCTCTTCGTAACAAAACCCCTTTGAGAAAACTTCCGGAGCACAGTAATAAAATCATCATCCACACCTCCTTCATAAAACACGTAGTTTTCAACAGGTTGTCGATATTGGAGGTCATAGCGCCTTCTCTTTTCCCCATCTCTTAAAACCTGATAGGCCTCGTTGATCTCCTTCAAGCGTTCTTCGCTCTCAGGATTGCCACCATTCCTGTCGGGATGATATTGCATTGCAAGTTTGCGATAGACTTTCTTGATCTCCTCTGCCGACGAATCGGGCCTAAGCCCGAGGGTACTGTAGTAATCCCTGGTCGCCAACGTATTTACCTCCTGTCAAAATGCTTAACCCTGCCAACCTGGAGGGTCGCTAATGCTTGATTTGTCAGGTCGGGCAGGATGTTTTACCCATATGCGATTCATCCGCGCCCCTGGCTATCCAATCCAAGAACCTCTTTAAAAATCCTAACTTCTTAGTCTGCTTTTGAGAAAAAGCCGTTATTGAGACCGGACCGGCGTTATGACCTGTTTTCTTGTCTCTATATTTCCTTTTAGGCTTCATAGACATTTTAACATTTAAGCTGTTATTAAAAATTATTGTAACTACCCAACTTGTCGGGTTCAAAGTTCATGGTTCAGGGTTAATCAAACAACCCTTGAATCCCGCTTTCAGCGGGAAACTGTGAACCTGTATAGTCAAATTAAATCTTATTATTTATCTAACTCTTTCTCCTATACATCTTTTTCCAAGGTGATTCTTTAAATCCACTGCGATGATAATTAAGAATAGCTTTAATTAAGGTATCTCTTGCTAAACTAGCACAATGAACAAATTGTTCTGGTAAGCCTACAAGTTCATCGATTATTTCCTCAGTGGAGATTTTAGCCGCCTCCGCTACTGTCAGATATTTCACTTTTTCTGTGAGCATACTTGCTGCAGATATAGATCCTATACAAACATCGCTCACAAATGTAGCCTCTCGTATTATATCACCATCTATTTTTAAACAGATTGCCATTGAATCACCATAGGGACACTTATTCCACCCAGAGTAGCCATCGCATAGTTTACTGTTTATTATCCCGAAATTTTTTGGATTCAACCAATTTTCGATGACTTTTTGTGAATATCCCTGTTTTCTTAATTCTTCAGCGTCTTCATATTTATTGCTTTCATCACTCATTTTTGTTCACTATAATTAGTATATCAATATTAATCCTTTACTCCATTTTTCCCCCTTCCTTTCTACCGCGTATCACCACAAAAGACCCTTCACCATAACCGGGTGTAACAGGTTCATTACTCGCCGTCTCGGACAAATTTCCAAAGATCGTTTGTTTGAAGGCCAAACAGAAGTATTTTCGTTAAACCCTGAGCCCTTGAACGGGTACCATTTATCTTTTGAGGAGTATCCTTGCTTGCTCTGATAAAAGTGATTTAAAGCGGTCAAGCGCAACTGCGTACCCCTGTATGGGAATCCCCATCCAGTCGGAGTATTCAAGGAACTCTTCCGGCTTTTCAGCCATGTATTTATCAACATATCCAATGCCATCAAGGACAATCGCCCCTCCCGTATGCCTGGGGAAATTCTCATTGGCAAGGCCTTTGTCCCATCCCTTGAAGACCTTATGACGGAATTTGATCCAGCCCGGTACCATCCACCAGACCTTCTCCCCCCCGGCAACTTCCTGGGCAATCCTTTCCCTTTCCTCTTCACTGGCCATCATGTCCATACAGTGAGTAGCCTCAATTCTCGCTACACCTGGTCCCTGCTCTTCAATAATTTTTCTCATAGTGCGCAAGGGTTCATCTCCATTCACGTAACAAAACTTTCCTCCATACACCACAAGGACCTTGTCCGACTTTTTCTTGGCCGTGTTTATTCTCTCAATAAGTTGACGTTCTAATTCACGAACATCCTCATGGAGACCGGGTGTGGTGAAAAATAAACGATCTGTATCGAGAAAGCCTTCTTTTTTCAAATGGTTCAATTCCAGGCTCAAAGTGCCGCAAGATACAATGGCAATATCCGAAAACGATATGGATTCCATGCGTATGTCTCCTTTTGTAATGAATCAGTTGAAATGACCTCATAAAGCGACACGAACCTGTTCTTTATAACCCGTGTTCAAAAGATGCAAGGAAAGAGCGCCCTGCGGGCATTGATCGACACAATGGCCACAGCCTATACAACGTTTCGGATCAACCCTGGCGATCTCCTCAACATAGATGGCGCCAACAGGGCAAACTTCCTGGCAAGTCCCGCAGCCAACACACGTGTCTGGATCCACAAGTGCTTTGAACTCTGATGGTGTGAAGCCATGTTCAAACTCACTGATCCGCTTATCCAAAGAGCGAAGGCGGGCTTCAATGGCTCGTGCCTGTTCCTTCAACACTTGAATCTGTTGTCCCCGGTCAACTTCGGTTTTCGTTGGCGATGTCGTGCTGTCTCGTGGTAACTGGTAAGGGGATGGTTCATGGGCTATGACTTTCGTTGATATTCTCCTGCCGGAGCCTTTGCCGTGTCCCAGAATATATTGCTGGCTGCGGCCGCGGCTGCCACTGCGTCCAGCTAAAATTGTTCCTCGAACTCTTGCCATTTGCATTTTGCCTTTCATTTTCGCGCCGATCTTTTGCTCGGGATGGTCCTCAATACTTGAGGGCAAGATTATAGCCTGCATGGACAGCGCTGAAAATATCCTGGACCTCCCTGGCGTCTCCAA
>JAUWMY010000227.1 GCA_030612945.1 Desulfobacteraceae bacterium | reverse complement strand
AATTTCCGGCCGCCTGAATGGGGCTTTGACCTTTCGCTCCATAGTTGCACAAAATATTTAAATGGCCATTCCGATATTGTGGCAGGGGCTGTAATTGGCCGTACTGAATTGATCGAACAGATCACGCACAAGCTCAATCACCTTGGAGGCTCGCTCGATCCCCACGCATGTTTCCTGCTGCACCGCGGAATGAAAACGCTGGCGGTCAGGATGAAATATCATAATGAGAGTGCGCTCAAGGTTGCACAATTCTTAGAAGCCCACCCTGCAGTTACTCAAGTGAATTATCCTGGTCTTGAAAGCCATCCTGCACATCAGCGGGCTAAGGAATTATTTGATGGTTTCAGCGGCATGTTGAGTTTTGAATTAAAAGGTGGTGTTGATGCTGCCAAGCATTTTAAGTAAAAAATCACCCTGCCAATTGTTGCGCCCAGTCTTGGCGGCGTCGAAACGCTCATTACCCGGCCGGTCACCACGTCTCACGCCAGTGTCTCCCCCGAAGACCTTAAAAAACTGGGAATTTCAGACAGCCTCATACGCTTATCGGTTGGCATCGAAGCCACCGAGGATCTCATTGAGGATTTTGAGCAGGCATTGCAGGAATAGCTGAAGGGGACCTCGTCCTGTCAAATCTTTTCCAGGGTAGTGTACTCCAGGTGCAGGAGTTTGCGGCCCGCGTTCCTGAAAAGCACTTCCACTTTATCATTGGAGACAAACTTTGACACAACGCCGGGGCCAAAGGCCGGATGCCTGACCCTGTCACCCTGGGAGAATCCGGCCGATTCCCGTTGATCCGGGTGATTGTCAAATGAACTCTTTTCGTATAACTGGCGACCGAAAGATATTTTCCGGATTCCCGCTGATTCCCGGGATGCCACGTCTTCGGGGAGATCTTTAATAAAGGAGGAAAGCCCGTTTCGATAGCCGATGTCTGAAAGCTGCCACACAGGCACCGACTCTTGTCCAGGATAACACATAATCAACTGGTCCTTGGCCCGTGTGGCTGCAACGTACATGAGACGCCGTTCTTCTTCTAAACTTAGGGGATCGTTGTATGCCCTTGCAGGGGGAAACCGTCCCTCCATGACCCAGATAATAAAAACAACCGGCCATTCAAGTCCCTTTGCCGAATGGACCGTAGACAGGGTAAGGGTCTCGGGCTTTTCCCCGGAGTCGAGGTCCATAGAACTTGTTGGGGGCTCCAAAACCAGGTCATCCAGAAAGCTTCTGAGCCTTTTGTAGCGGCTGGCCATTGGGATCAGCTGGTCCAGTTCTTTCTGACGCCTTGGATAGTCATCGAATCTCTCCTTTAAAATAGGCGCATAATACTCCATAACCTGTTCGACTGCCTTTTCCGGCTTCCCGTTTTTGCGCACCAGTTTAGCGATAAGCTTGGTGAGCACCTTCAAACCGCTGTCCCTTTTACGTGCCCCGGGCCATTCCCCGACCCGCTCAGGAGGAATTTCATGTGCTTGCATCCACTGAATAATTGAGTTGCTTTTCCCCGGCCCCACGTTCTTTATAAGCCTCAGTATACGAACCCAGCTTACAGCCTCATCCCTGTTTACCACTACCCTGAGATGCGCCAGAAAATCCTTGATATGGGCAGACTCTAAAAACTTGAAGCCTCCGTATTTCACGTAACGTACTCCCTGGCGGGTAAGCTCTGCTTCCAGCTCAAAAGAATGATAACCGGCCCGGAAGAGAACAGCAAAATCAGTGATGGGCTGGCCTTTTTGCACCTGCTCTTTGATATACCGACAAACGAACATGGCCTGTTCCGGCTCGGTTCTCGTATCAACAATCCTGGGTTTTTCACCCCCTTTTCGTTCGGTAAAGAGGCACTTTGTATATTTTTCACCGGCATGATCCATTAAGGCATTGGTTAGTGTAAGAATGGGCTGTACAGACCGGTAGTTTTCCTCCAATTTTATAAGTTTGGCGTCAGGGAACTGCACAGGGAAATCGAACATATTGCGATAACTGGCCCCTCTAAAGGAATAGATAGCCTGGGAATCGTCCCCCACAACCATAATATTTCTGTGTTCATGAGCCAGCCACTTAACGATATCCGCCTGGATGCCATTTGTGTCCTGATACTCATCCACCATAACATAGCGGTATTGCTGGCTAAGGCTTTTTCGGACTTCTTCGCTTTCCTTCAAAAGCCTTCGGAAATACAGGATTAGATCATCATAGTCCATCATTTGATGGGTTTTTTTGTAGTCACCATAAAGCCTTTCCAATATTTCAATCTGCGGGAGAAATTCCAGGAATTGCCCGTATTCTTCCGGCATAAACTCATCAATAGGTTTTCGGAGGTTGGCAGCCTTGCTCAAAATGTTGGCAAGCGTGCCCCGTTTCGGAAATCTGGGTATCCCTTTGGGTATTCCGAGCTCAGGGATAAGGGACCGGATGACCTCCTCCATATCGGGCCGGTCCAGGATAGTGAATGAGTTTGAAAATCCCAGGAGATCTGCATGGGTCCTCAACACCCTGTTGGCAAGGGAGTGAAAGGTGCCACCCGAGACAAACCTGCACCTTGCATCTGCAAGACCGGCAGCCCTTTCCAGCATTTCCTGGGAGGCCTTTCTGGTAAAGGTGAGGAGTAAAATGGATTCCGGATCAACGCCCGTCTCCACAAGCCGGGCCACCCGATAGACAAGGGTTCGGGTCTTGCCACTCCCGGCACCGGCAATGACCAGAATAGGTCCGTCGAGGGTCATTACTGCCTCTAACTGAGCCGGATTCAGGACTGTTTTGTAATCGATTTTATTTGCCAATGTTCAATTCCGTTTCTTGAGTGTATTTCCCCTTTAATTCAGCAATATCTTAGACAAGATTAACAGGATTAACAGGATTGTTTTTCATCCAGTTGATCTCTTATTTTAAATCCTTAATTTTATGTTTTACTTCAAATTTATTTTTAAAAGTCTGTCTGCCTAAATATTTTCCCGTAGCAACAAAGGTAATCAACCAATATAAGTGAGATAAAGTTTAAAGGTATCTTATTCAAAAATCAAGGTAAGCAGCCGAGAGTTGAAGACCCTTTAACATCGTTTCAGCAATTATTAAGGTTTCAGTGTTCAGGTTTCAGCTTTTACGTATTTCATTACTAACACCTGAAACCTGAAAACCGAAAAACTGTCCCCAAAACCTCATTTCTCACTAATCCGCGAAGATACCTCAAAACTACGCTTGTTGTCGAAATGGTCGTCAAGAGCTGTTTCTAATTTGTTTAGATACCAGGAAATTTGAATAGGATACATTACGAGGTTAGTGCTTTCCAATTTAGGCGCTTTAGATCACTTTAGACATTTTAGTCACTTGCTTTTCCGATTTACCGGATTATTATCATGTCTATCCTGTTATCCTGTCGAACATTTTTTATGGTGAACTGTTGCGCTTTTTCTTTAATTCTCGCAACAACATCACAGAATTATCCAACACTTGAACGGAAAAGCAGGACCAGGCCAATCACGACCACAATCCCCAGGAGAAAAATAATGGCCACCGGGATCAAAAACGCCACAATGATCCTTAAATAAGACATTCGGTGAATATGTCGCAGCCCTATGATCTGAACAACAAGCTGCCAGATCCAGCCTATTGTACCGCCAATAAAGGGGATTAAACTCCATACCTGGGTGGCCTGGGAGTAGGACACCCCCCTCAAAGTAGCTTCATACCCGTTTTCGCCGCCTCTGACAATGAGCAATAACAGATGCGTAATACCGCTCGAAACGAATATCCAGGCTACCCATAAAACAGGGATAATAATCATAATAATGAGCAGAATCACCCCTATTGAAAACTGTCCAAAGATGGATTCACCATAAGTGAGCACTAGCCCTGACCACATTAACAACTGCCAGAAAAGACCAAACATGGATCCAAGAGAACCCACCAGTGTTCCAAAGGCAAGGGGCTCTACGATCCCAGCCTTGAAAGTTAAGGACCTGAAGAAGATTTCGGGAGAAAAGAGAACCTCTTTGAAGGTCTTATAAATACCCTGCCAGAGGCCAAGTTCTGAACGGTTCTCCCAGGCCGCCCCATTGCGCGTATATCCATCTTCAGGCTCCTCTTCCAGCCTCTCAAAGTCTGTCTTTTGCTCAGTTTCTCTGGTGACCAGGTCAACATTTTTTTCTACCACAGAAAATTCAAATCTCTGATGACAACGAGGGCAGGTCACCCATTTGGCCCCAACAGGGATCCTTTCATTAGGAACTTTTTTTGAGAACTGGCAATAAGGGCATATCAATTCTACGCTCATTTTCTCTCCCCTTCCTTCTGCTTTTTGAGCTGAGTGAGCGCTTTTTTTTCAGACCACCGCCTGAGCCTCCCAACCATTCCATTAGCAGGGGCTCTATCAAGTATCTCACTCCTTAATCCGATACCTTTTTTCGTCTTCAAGGCCGTTTGCAGGCAGGCCTTTTTATCAGGGCAGGCAAAACAATTTGGGGGAACTTCTCTCAGCCCCTCCTTTCCCATGGGAAAAACTCTATCAAGATCACCAAAACATTCCTTTTGCGAACCTGGCATACTATATTTCCTGATTTACTGGATAACTACAATTACGAATTAATCAGCTTATACAATATTCGAGCACTTCAATAAAGCCCAAATTCATTGACATTGAAACCATGACTATCTATGATCTGCCGTCATGAAACGGATGAACAGGATTTATCTTATCAGGCACGGCCAGATAAACGGGTATGAAAATTTTCCAATCTTTGGGCACACTGATGTGGACTTGACCGAGACAGGGATACTGCAGATGGAGCAAATGGCCGAGCGCCTCCGCCTGGTGGAGGTTAAGGCCATTTACTCGAGCGATCTTAAGAGATCGGCAACCGGGGCACGCCTGATAGCCCGGTCTCACGACGTGCCTGTCTATTTTCTCCCTGAACTACGGGAGATGTATTTCGGCGACTGGGAAGGCCTGACCCTGTCACAAATCCGGAAGCGCTTCCCTGAAGAACTGGAAAAACGCCAGGCAGACCTGGTGCAATACGAGATTCCTGGAGACGGGGAATCCATTGGACGTTTCTCCGAGAGGATCCTGCACTGTTTTGAGCGCATCCTCGCAGAGCAAAAAGATAACGATTTTGTCATGGTCGCTCACGGTGGCGTAAACCGTGTGATTCTTTGTAAGGCACTCGGCTTAGATCTCTCGCGGTTATTCAACATACACCAGGATTATGGGTGCCTTAACATTATTGACTACTTTCCGGATTCCACATTGGTTCGTC
>JAUWMY010000201.1 GCA_030612945.1 Desulfobacteraceae bacterium | reverse complement strand
GCAGTCTGTTGAAGAACTGCGCAAGCGATATGTAATCAGACTTATGAGTGAGACTCCTTCTGATGGTTATCACCTGGAATTGATACCGAAGCATAAGACTATTGCAAAGCATATTGACTCGATTGAAGTAACGGTGAACCTTGAAGACTGGCTTCCTCAACGAATCTGTTTTAAGGAAAAAGAGGGGGATTGGACTGCCATACGGTTAGAGTTTATCTCTGTTAATGAACCGTTGCCAGCTGGTATTTTTTCAATCAGCTTTCCCGAAAACGATAATGAACGCTTTTAGACATTTAACAAGGGAGAACGATCATGAAAAGAATTCTTTGGCTTTTTAGCTGTTTGCTCATTAGTTCAGTTTGCCTGGTCACATATGCCCATTCCCAAGCAGATCAGTACGGCCAGGCAGAATCTCTGTTTAAAGAAAAAAAGTATGATGAGGTGATTCGACTAATATCGGAGCCAGCAAGCTTAGAACCCGGTAATTTCAAATTGAATATCCTATTGGCTAAGGCTCAAATTGAAAAATGTGCCATACTGAAAGCAAAAGGCGATAAATCATATAAAACACTTATCCATCAACCTTACCAAAAGGGCCGGATGCTCCATAAAATTGATAAAACTCGACCCGAACCGTATTATATTGTTGCCAGGAGTCTTCTAATAAACAACAGACCGTATAAAGCAGAAAGGGCTATTAAAAAAGCACTCTATTTCTCGCCTGCCAATGCCGAGTATTTCGTTGTATTAGGTGATGCATATAAAGCTCAAGCAGAAATGAGCCGGAATTCTGATGGGTTGCTTTCTAAAGCGAAAGATACTTATGAAAAAGCATTAAAAGCAACAGAAGAAAAAGCCGAAGAATTCAGATCAATTGTTGAAGAAAAAGTAAATGAAGTTTCAGAAAAATTGAAATAATGAGAAATAATCTTGTTTTTCTTTATCCCGGACAGGGATCCCATCAAGTGGGCATGGGTTTAGACTTATATCATATTTACCCGGATGCTCGAGATAAATTTGACCAAGCTGACAACATTTTGGGATTTCCCATAAAACGGTTGTGTTTCGAAGGGCCTGCGGAAGAATTAAATCAGGCCCTGAATGCTCAACTGGCAATTAACACGGTCAGCTGTGTCTTAACCGATGTGTTAGCGTCTAACAATGTCCTCCCTGATGTAGTCTCAGGCTACAGCTCCGGTTTTTATGCTGCTGCTTATGCGGCTGGATGTTTTGATTTTGCCACTGGCCTTTACCTTGTGAAACGAGCTGGCGAAATTCTTCTTGATGAAGGCCTGAAAGTAGATGGAAGAATGGCGGTTATTTTTGGGCTGTCGATTGGGGAAGTTGAAAGTATTTGCCGGCAGGTGGGGGGTGTAGAGGTTTCTATTGCCAATACGCCGAGGCAGGTCATTATCTCCGGTCTCAGGCACTCGGTTGGAAAGGCTATGGAGGCAGCCCTGGCACAAGATGCCCTGGATGCGTATCTGTTACCTGTTGCAGTCCCCTACCACTCCAGATTTGTGGAGCAGAGCAGCAGCCGTTTGTTAGATGAAATCGAAGAGATTCATCTGAGGGATCCTCAGCTACCTCTTATCTCATATCATTTTTTGGAATCCGTGGTTGATAAGAGGCATTTGAAATATGTTATAGCCTCCCAACTAAGCCGTCCCGTATTGTGGGTTGATTTGATCAAAAGACTGCGCGGTTGTCATAGGTTGTTTGTCGAAGTAGGACCTGGTGCGGTCATTTCCAGGACAGTCAAGTGGATTGACAGGAGCATTGAGATCGTAAGAACAGGCACAAATGAAATGTTACTGAAATCGATTGCCGAATGCAGGAATAGGTAATGCAAATGTCGGTCAAACCGCTATATGACATTTCAGTTATTGAAAAAATACTTCCCCACCGTAGCCCATTTCTATTTGTGGATAGGGTGATAGACTTAGATGTGGGGAGAAATATCATCACCGAAAAAGATCTTTTCATCGATGATTGTTATTTTCCTGGCCATTTTCCAGGAAACCCGGTAATGCCAGGAATCATTGTCTCAGAGGCATTGGCACAAACATGCGGGCTCCTTTTGGGGCTAACCTGGAGGGAGAAAGGTTCGCCAGCGGATCGAGACAAAATGGATCTTTTTCTGGCAAATGTTAATATGAAATTCACCTCTCCGGCTAAACCCGGAGACACACTTCGTTTGCAAGCGAGCCTTAAAAAAGAATACGGGGGGTTATTCCTCTTCGATGTAGCTGCCTATGTATTAAGCGGCCTGATTGCTAAAGGAACACTTGCACTTGGCGAGTAAACTGTTTGAAATATTTAAGAATGGAAGAAATTTTTAAATGCTATCGTGAAATCATTCCGGAATTTGGCAGGTTTCAGGAAAGCCTTCATAAACCCCTCCCTAACCACATCAGGGTCAACCGGCTTAAAGCAGAAACAGACTCAGTTGTAAAATCAATGGAAGGGAAGGGCATTCATCTTGAAAAAGCCTTTGAAAAGCATGACACCCTGTACCTTGCGCCAACCTTGAAATCTCCTGGAAATCAGATCGAGTACTTTCTGGGCCATATCCATCCACAGGCCCTTACCTCCTGTCTCGCTTCCATCGTCCTTTCACCGGGAAACGACTCATATGTCCTTGAAATGTGTGCAGCTCCTGGTGGAAAGACTTCCCATTTGGCCCAACTTATGAATAACACGGGGTTGATAGTCGCCAACGAACTTTACCCAAGCAGACATATTCCCCTTGGTCACGTTATAGAAAGGCTGGGCGTGCTCAACACCGTCATAACCGGTTACCAGGCCCAGGAGTTTCCTCTGAAACAACGCTTTGATTACATCCTTGCTGACGTTCCTTGTTCAG
The DNA here is from genome assembly GCA_030612945.1 of Desulfobacteraceae bacterium. Lineage (GTDB taxonomy): Bacteria > Desulfobacterota > DSM-4660 > Desulfatiglandales > Desulfatiglandaceae > 4484-190-2. Next base: position 2,672 of record JAUWMY010000201.1, on the reverse strand, counting down.
GGGAGGGGAAGTTCAGAAAAATAAAGGAAAGCAGCATATACAATGAGACGAGGGAAAAACAAAAACTCCCTGATTTGCAAAAAAAGATAATACTCAGGGGTTTTGATCTCCTGAAAGAAGAGGGTAAGATGCTTTATTCCACCTGCACTTATAATCCGGAAGAGAACGAGTCAGTGGTTAGTTTTTTGCTACAAAACCGGGATGCTGTCCTGCTCCCTTTAGATGCGGGTTTCGATTCTGAGGCGGGAATACTTGAATGGAGAGATGAAAAATATGATACAGAGCTGCAAAAGACTGCGAGATTTTACCCTCACCGAATCAATTCAGTGGGATTCTTCATGGCCAGAATTGGTAAGAGACGATGAGCGTCACCATCTCTTTTCGTACCTGGAAGGCCGGTTTGGAATCCCTGAAAATGTGTTTGACGACTACTTGATGTTTAAGAGGAAGCAAGGCTGGATGATCTTTAAAAATGTGCCCCACATCCGGCTTGCTTCACGGCTAAAAATTTCAAAGATGGGTATGAGGGCATTTCACAGGGTTAGCTCCTTTGTAAAACCCACTACAAAGATGATCCAGAGTTTCGGCCAGGAAGCCACAAAAGCGAGACTCGGGATAAATGAAGAACAGTTATTAAAACTCTTGGCCGGGGATTCTATTCCAGTTGATCTGGATCTTGATGACGGCTACGTAATCCTTGATCTTGAAAAACGCTGGATTCTTGGTTTAGGGCTCTTAATAAATGGCAGGGTCCGGTCACAACTTCCTCGGAAAGAACTCAGGGAAAGCATGATGAGGGGATTGTCTATTGACGATTGATTATTGGCCTTGATTGGTATTGACAATCAAGCAAAGTTGGTATACATATATACCAATAGTTCATAAAAGGTGAAATATTTGTCAGAATAATTTTCAATAAGTTTGTGCACTCACAACCGGATTAGGGCCTTGATCCAATTACAATAGCTGCATAGCCTTTCGGAGTTTAGGCGTGAGCCTTTTATAAAATCCTTACGGATAAACTCCACCCGAACTTATTAAGAAATTACGATAATCCCGCCAAAGTGGGAATAAAGATTCAGTTACTCAGAGATATAAGTACCTAAAATGACTAATCCTGCCTCGGCGGGACTAAAGTGCCTAAAGTAAAAGCATCTCAATCCGCAAGTTTAGGGCATTTGTTAGAAATGTTAGTTTCGAATACTGAAATAATGGAAAAACAATATGGAACGGGATAGAGCGGTATCTTACTATATAAAGGTTGCTGAAACGCTGAAGGCGCGCATTCGGGACGGGCAGTACCAGCCAAATGACCTGATCCCTTCGGCAAAAAAATTAGAAGAAGAATTCAAAGTCAGCAATATCACTATTCGCAAGGCTCTGGATCTTCTGACACGGGATGGCTATGTCATGCCTATGCGTGGAGTAGGGACCAGGGTGACCAAAACCGGGGACGACTTGGTGTCAATCGAGGTTACAGGCACCTTTAGGGACTGGGTGGATTCGGCTATGGGCAGGGATCTTCGGTTAACCGTGCACGTTCTGGAAACCTCCATCACTTCCTGTCCCAAACGGGTCAGCAAAATTTTGTCCCTTGAGCCGGACGAGAGTATCTGGCGTATGAAAAGGGTTCGCAAGTTAAGAGGCGTACCAATGTCCTATTTTATCAACTACGGAAGGTCGGAAGTGTTCAGCGATAAAATTACAAAAGAGGAAGTAGAGAAACGTAGCTTTGTCGACCTGTTCCAAGATCGTTGTCAAATACGCCTGTCCAAGATGGTACAGCGTGTTGAGGCGACAGTGGCGGACATTGATTTATCAGAAGTATTGGCCATTAACTTCGGGGATCCCTTGTTTTTCGTAGAGAATATCTACTACTCTACCGACGGGCAGCCAGTGGAAGTGACCCACATGTATTACCGCGGCGACAAGTACGTTTACGATGTGACGATTCAACTGAATGAATAGCCCGAATTGATCTTGTAGAAACCCACCCTTCGAGATGCAAAATTCCAATTGTAAGAGTATAACTCCCCGATTATCCAATTCTACCAAAATGCCATGAACAGCAAACCCTTTTCAGTTCCCATCCTGACAAGTCGAGAGAATTCCTGATAATTCATCCGGCGATATACTGGGGCAGGAAAGTGACCAGCCCTGGGAAGAGGATGAGCAGCACAATCGCCACCAGAATAGGAATAAGAAAGGGTATATGAGCGCGGACGACCTGTTCAAATGTTTGGCCTGTTATGCCTACCAGGACGTAAAGGACGTTTCCAAAAGGCGGGGTTATTACTCCCACTGACAGGGAAATAACCATCATTACCCCAAAAAACAGCGGATCTACACCAAGGACTTTAACCATGGGTACCATAATCGGGGTGAAGATAAGGACAGATTCGATCACTGACATAAAGCAACCAATTATCAGGAAAAAGACCATCAGCATCAAAAGAAGCAGAGTTGTATTGGTTGTTATATGAACAACCGACTCGGCCAGCATCAATGGTATCTGCAACCTGACTAAGAGCCACCCATACAAGCCGGCAATTGAGATAATAAACAGAATGATAGCTGAAAACTCTATGGTATTTCTAAATACGTCAAGCAGGTCTTTCCAGCCTACGTCCTTGTAAACGACCATACCCAGAAAAATGGCATATACACTGGCC
>JAUWMY010000021.1 GCA_030612945.1 Desulfobacteraceae bacterium | reverse complement strand
TTGTTATGAGGTGTATACTGCTTACTACACAGAGGAGGATGAGAGATGGGCAAGAAGAAATTTGAGAGGACGAAGCCGCATATAAACGTTGGAACGATAGGGCATATAGATCATGGCAAGACGACGTTAACGGCGGCTATTACGAAGCATTTAGAGAAGAAGGGGCTGGCGGAATATGTTCCATTTGATGAGATAGACAAAGCGCCTGAGGAGAAGGCTCGTGGAATAACGATAGCGACGGCGCATGTTGAATATGAGACGGAAAAGAGGCATTATGCGCATGTGGATTGTCCTGGGCATGCTGATTATATAAAGAACATGATCACTGGTGCTGCACAGATGGACGGAGCGATACTGGTAGTTGGAGCGGATGATGGACCTATGCCGCAGACACGGGAGCACATATTGTTAGCGCGCCAGGTTGGAGTTCCGAGCATTGTAGTATATTTGAACAAGACGGACATGGTGGATGATGAGGAATTAATAGAGTTAGTGGAATTGGAGATGCGGGAGTTGCTGGACAAGTATGAATTTCCTGGTGATGACATACCGATTATACGTGGTAGTGCGTTGAAGGCCCTGGAGAGTGATGATCCTGACTCGGAAGAAGTGAAGTCTATTTTTGAGTTAATGGAAGCGATTGACAGTTACATACCTGAGCCGGTACGAGAAACGGACAAGCCGTTTTTGATGCCGGTAGAGGATGTATTCAGCATCTCTGGTCGTGGTACGGTTGTGACGGGTCGAGTGGAACGTGGAGTGGTTAAGGTAGGAGATGATGTTGAGATAGTAGGTATCCGGGATACGACGAAGACGGTATGTACTGGTGTTGAGATGTTTCGAAAGATACTGGATCAAGGCCAGGCAGGAGACAACATAGGGGTATTGCTGAGGGGAACGAAGCGTGAGGACGTTGAGCGTGGACAAGTGGTAGCGCATCCCAAGTCGATAGAGCCGCACACGAAATTTAAGGCTGAGGCGTATATATTGACGAAGGAGGAGGGAGGTCGTCACACGCCATTTTTCAATGGTTATCGTCCGCAGTTTTATTTTCGGACTACGGATGTGACAGGTGTAACGACGTTACCTGAAGGTATTGAGATGGTGATGCCTGGAGATAGTGTGTCGATGGAGGTAAATTTAATTACTCCGATAGCGATGGAGAAGGAGTTGAGGTTTGCCATTCGAGAAGGTGGGAGGACTGTTGGTGCCGGGGTCATCAGCGAAATTATTGAGTAAAAGGAGACCTTGGAGCAATGCGTGATATAGTTACACTGGCCTGTGAAGGATGCAAGAACAGAAATTATACGGTCACAAAAAATAAGCGAAAAACACCAGATAAACTGGCATTTAAAAAATATTGTCCATTTTGCAGGACCCATACAGTTCATAAGGAAACGAAGTAGCCTGTGTTTGTTGGGTTTATTGATGCTTTTGGGTTTGTTGCTTTTACAAGAATGGCGTTGATGAGATAAACGCAATGAACCCTGCAAACACAATAAACACAATTTATGCAGGCCAGTAGCTCTAACGGCTAGAGCACCGGACTCCAAATCCGGGTGTTGGGGGTTCGAATCCCTCCTGGCCTGCCATTTTTTGCATACTAAAATTGACGGTCTCGTAAAAAGTCGTCACTCCGATGAAAATCGGAGTCCAGGAACTCTGTAACCAATTGAAAAAACTGGATTCCGGCTTTCGCCGGAATGACAAAAAATGGTGTTTTTCGACTTTTTACGAGTTCATCAAAATTGATGCCCATGTAAAAAGTCCTTTTTACATGGATTTAGGGATTTAGGGATTGTGAATTATTATAAGTAGTTAGCATTGGGGACTTTACCCAAAATTCCTAACTGCGTGACTTTTTACGAATCAATCAAAATTGATATGAAAAAACAGAGCCAGAGACAAAAGAAAAAACGACCAAAGAAAAAGAACTCCGTCACAAAAAAAACTGAGGGCGTGGATTCAAATGTAAAGTCGCTGCCAAAAGAAATGGTGCAACAAAAGCCTGTCCGGACGAACTCCAAAAAAGTATCTGAAAAAAAGGTGACAGGAGACCGTTCCATTAAGAAATATGTTGGTAAAGCGACCCAGTTTTTCAGAGAAGCAAAGATGGAGTTAAAGAAGGTCAAGTGGCCCACGCGAAAGGAATTGCTGGCCTCCACGGCTGTTGTGATCGTTCTTACGCTTATCATTTCTTTATTCTTAGGTCTGGTGGATTTTGGCCTCATAAAAATTCTCAAGAATATTGTGAGATAGAGTTAAGAATTGACTATTGACTATTGAAAATTGTCGATTATCAATCGTCAATAGTCAATCAAAAAAAAGCAGGTGTTGGTGTGGATCAAAGGTGGTATATAGTTCATACTTATTCAGGTTTTGAGAACAAGGTAAAAAAGAACCTGGAAGAGAGAATAAAGACACTCGGGAAGGAAGAATTCTTCGGCCAGATTGTTGTCCCTACTGAACAGGTAATGGAGCTGCGAGGCGGTCAGAAAAAAACCTCTTCCAGGAAGTTTTTTCCGGGATACATTCTCGTCCAAATGATCTTGAATGAAGAGACCTGGCACATAGTAAAGGATACCGCCAAGGTGACAGGATTTATTGGTGGAGAGGTTAAACCCACACCTATTCCTGATGAAGAGGCAGAGCAAATTCTCCATCAGATGGAAGAGGGTGTGAGCAAACCAAAACCAAAGTACCGTTTTGATGAGGGGGATGAGGTCAGAGTAATTGATGGACCTTTCAATAACTTCCAGGGAGTTGTGGAAGAAATTAAGCCGGACAAAGAGAGATTGAGAGTTCTTATCACCATATTCGGGCGCGCAACGCCTGTAGAACTGGATTTTATTCAGGTAAATAAGGTTTAAAAGAGGTTAATCATGGCAAAGAAGGTCATTGGGGCTATCAAGCTTCAGGTGAAAGGAGGACAGGCTAATCCGTCACCACCCATCGGTCCTGCGTTAGGACAGCACGGTGTCAATATCGCAGAGTTTTGCAAGTCATTCAATGCAAAGACACAGGATCAACTGGGTACGGTTATTCCTGTTGTTATTACAATTTACGCCGACAGATCTTTTTCCTTTATCACTAAGACCCCTCCAGCATCGGTCCTTCTAAAGCAGGTGGCAAAAATAGCCAAGGGTTCAGCCGAACCAAACCGAGAAAAAGTGGCAAATGTGACTCGAAAACAGGTGGAGGAAATCGCAAAGCTCAAGTTTGACGATTTGAACGCTTACGATTTACAGGCTGCCGGTAAGATAATTGAGGGTACGGCAAGAAGTATGGGTATTACGGTGAGCGAATCTTGATAAGAGAGGAAGGTCAGGTATGGGCCGGGTAGGTAAAAAACACAAGGATAGTGTTCAAAAAATTGATAGACTCACGAGATACAATTTCGAAGAGGCAGTTCAACTGGCAATAGACTGTGCGCATGCTAAATTTGACGAAAGCGTGGATCTGGCTGTTAGGTTGGGGGTGGATCCAAGGCATGCCGATCAAATGGTTAGAGGTACCGTCGTTTTGCCCAACGGTGTGGGAAAAGATGTCCGTGTGGCCGCTTTTGCCAAGGGCGAAAAAGAGAAAGAGGCCCTTGAAGCAGGCGCAGATTACGCAGGTTCTGATGAACTTGTTGAAAAAATCCAGAAAGGATGGCTTGAATTCGACAAGGCAATTGCCACACCGGACATGATGAGTTCTGTTGGAAAACTGGGACGTATTTTGGGTCCGAGAGGCATGATGCCGAACGCCAAACTGGGTACTGTCACATTTGATATAGCGAGGGTAGTGAAGGAGATTAAGGCGGGAAAGATAGATTTTAAAGTTGAAAAAACTGGCATCATTCACGCCTCGATGGGCAAAGTTTCATTTGGTGTGGAAAAGCTTTTGGAGAACATTGCTGCTTTTGTGGATACGATTCTGCGATTGAAACCTCCTACGAGCAAAGGGACCTATCTCAGAAGTATGGGCATCTCTACCTGTATGGGCCCGGGAATCAAGATAGAGCCCGCATACGTTAAGGATCTCTTAAACAAATAACATCACTAAAATTCAAGGATACTGAAAATAAAGGCATAGCCCCGCAAGCTGGGGACTGTAAAAAATTGCGAACTGATTCTATAACAACCTGATTGAGCATCGCTCAATAGGGGTAGTAGTATATCTTTTAGTCAAAGACAGTAGGTGTCATGAAAGCCGGATGGGGGCCAAATTTCCCCAAAAACGGTGGTTACGTGCTTAAAGAGTAAGCCTACCGAGACTTATACAGGGTGATTTATTTTTTTGCACCTCTGACTTTGACATGTCTATCGTCGAGCAGAGAGGAGGTGAATATGAATAGAGAAGAGAAAGAGAAGCTTGTCGCCGATTTTGGCAGCCGCTTTGAGAAAGCAGAGGGGACTTTTCTTGTAGACTACCAGGGCCTCAATGTGGAAGCCATGAATCGATTGAGAAAAGGTCTCAAAGAAGTGGGCGCTGAATTTCAGGTAGTAAAAAACAGGCTTTTGAAGTTGGCCTGCCAGGGAACCGACACAGCGGTGTTGACAGATCAAATGAAGGGACCCTCAGGTGTCGCGATGACATATGAGGATGTGATTAGTCCCGCTAAGGTTCTGGTCGAGTTCTCGAAGAAATTTAAACAATTCGAAATTAAAAGCGGCCAGGTTTCAGGCAGGGCAATCGACGCGGAAGCCATAAGAAGGTTGGCGGAATTACCGGGCAAAGACATACTTCTGGCCCAGGCTTTATCTGCCATGCAGGGGGTTCCCTCGGCGTTGGTCAGGGTTTTAAATGGAGTTATTTTACAGCTATTGAATGTGTTAAACGCCATTCAGCAGGAAAAAGAAGAGTCCGCTTGATGCGTGACGAGAAATGATGGAGGTTAAAAGTAAGATATGGCAGAAAAAATAAAAAAGGAAGATGTTATTGAATATATTTCGAACATGACCGTTCTTGATCTTTCAGAGTTTGTAAAGGAACTGGAAGAAAAATTTGGGGTAAGTGCTGCAGCTCCCATGGCCATGGCAGCGGCAGCGCCGGCCGAAGCAGCACAAGCAGAGGCCGAGGAGCAGACGGAGTTTGATGTGGTGTTGTCTGCTGTTGGGGACAAGAAAATTCAGGTTATCAAGGCTGTCCGTGCCATTACAAGTCTGGGCCTTAAAGAGGCTAAGGCAGTTGTAGACAGCGTACCTGGCCCCGTAAAAGAAGGAGTCTCCAAGGATGAGGCAGAAAGTATCAAGAGTCAGCTTGAGGAAGCGGGTGCTACCGCCGAGATCAAGTAGGGCTGCTGTAAGCCGAAGACTGCGGCTATTGGATTGATTGTTTTTTCAATCTTCAATCGCCAATAGTCAATCATCAATTTAAAGGAGATACCATGGCAGGAGAAAATGGTGTCAAAAGACGCCCGAGAAGAAGCTTTGGGAAAATTAAAAAAGTTACAGAAATTCCGAATTTAATCGATATGCAAAGGCGTTCCTATGAACGCTTTCTCCAAAAAGATGTTCTGCCTGAAGAACGCCAGGATTTCGGACTTCAGGGGGCCTTGATGAGTGTTTTCCCGATTCACGATTTTGCAGGCACATCCTCTTTGGAGTTTGTCAGATATAGATTTGAAGATGCCAAATATGATGAGGAAGAGTGCCTGAGTAGAGGTATGACATATGAGGCGCCCCTCAGACTAACCGTCCGGTTGGTTGTTTTTGATACGGACCCTGTAAATGGCACGAAAAGTATCCGTGACATCAAGGAGCAAGAGATCTACTTTGGGACCCTCCCAATGATGACGGATAAGGGGACTTTTATTAGCAACGGAACCGAAAGGGTTGTCGTTAGTCAGCTCCATCGCTCTCCTGGGGCCTTTTTTGACCACGACAAGGGTAAAAAACATTCCAGCGGGAAGCTTTTGTATTCTGCAAGGATTATCCCACTAAGAGGTTCCTGGCTTGATTTTGAGTTTGATCCCAAGGATATCTTGCATGTTCGTATAGACAGAAGGAGGAAATTTCCAGCCACCATACTTTTGAAGGCGCTTGGATATTCCACAAGCGAAATGCTGCGTTATTTCTATGAAACAGAGATCATTACCATCGACAAAAAGGAGTGGTGGCGAGAGGCCAAGATAGAGAGTTTATACCAGAAGAAAATTACCAAAGATATTGTTGATACCGAGACGGGGGAGATTCTGGCCAAGAAAGGGGAAAAATACACCAAACGTCTGCACAAGGCCGTTCAGTCAGCAGGGCTGACCCGCATACCTATAGACCTGTCTGATGTTGAAGGTCACGTTATTGTTGATGACTCGGTTGACCCTGAGACGGGTGAAGTCTTAATAGAGGGTAATCAGGTGCTTACCAGTGAGACGCTGGAAATATTGAAAGAGAAAGGGATTACTGAGATCGAATGCCTTGTCCTGGATGCGTCTGGTGTGAGCACTGCTATTAGAGACACAATGCTTCTTGATAAAATAGCTTCACCTGATGAAGCAGTCCTTGATATTTACAGAAAGATGCGACCCACCAGCCCTCCGACCCAGGAAGTGGCAAACAATTTCTTTAACAATCTCTTCTTCAATGATAACACATATGACCTCTCGAAGGTGGGCAGGCTTAAACTGAACTACCGACTCAATTTTGATGTTCCTCTTGAGCAGCGAACCCTGAGAAAAGAGGATATTCTGGGTACGGTGCATGAATTGATCACGCTGAAGAGTTCCGAGGCCGTTCCCGATGATATTGATAACCTGGGAAACCGGCGGGTGAGAGCGGTGGGCGAACTCCTGGAGAATCAATACAGGGTAGGGCTTGTGAGAATGGAAAGGGCTATTAAGGAGAGAATGAGCCTGCAGGAAGTGGAAACCTTGATGCCTCACGACCTGATTAACTCCAAACCAGTCTCGGCAGTCGTCAAGGAATTTTTCGGCACAAGCCAGCTTTCCCAATTCATGGACCAGACTAATCCATTATCGGAGATCACCCACAAACGGAGATTGAGCGCCTTAGGCCCCGGCGGTTTGACGAGAGAAAGGGCAGGATTTGAAGTCAGGGACGTTCACCCAACGCACTATGGCAGGATTTGCCCTATCGAGACGCCAGAAGGACCAAATATTGGTTTGATAGTGTCACTCGGTACATACGCAAGGGTGAATGAGTTTGGCTTCATTGAGACCCCTTACAGGCAGGTGGACAATGGGAGGGCGACCAATGACATCAAATACTTGTCTGCGCTTGATGAAGTGGATTATGCCATTGCCCAGGCCAATGCTCCCCTGGATGAAAAAGGCAATTTTATAAGAGAAGAGGCTGCGGTGCGGATAGAGGGAGAGGCTGGGAAGAGCCCCATTGGGGACGTGAAGTATATGGATGTATCTCCAGATCAACTTGTGAGCGTTTCTGCCTCTCTGATCCCTTTTTTGGAGCACGACGATGCCAATAGAGCTTTGATGGGGTCTAACATGCAACGTCAGGCTGTACCCCTCCTAAAGGCCAGGGCACCTTTAGTAGGGACAGGGATAGAAGGTGTGGTTGCGCGGGATTCAGGTATAGCTGTGGTTGCCAGAAGAGATGGCGTGGTCGAGAACGTGGAGGCCTCGCGCATTGTCGTTAGATCCAGTGGCGTGACGGATGATGACCAGCCGGAGGTGGAGATTTATAAATTAGCCAAATTTCAGAAATCCAACCAGAATAGCTGCTATACCCAAAAACCTATTGTGCACAAGGGGGGTATTGTCAAAAAAGGGCAGATCATTGCTGATGGTCCTGCTTGCGAACTTGGAGAACTTGCGCTGGGCCAAAATGTGATGGTAGCTTTTATGTCGTGGGGCGGCTACAACTATGAAGATTCCATGCTCATCAGCGAAAGAGTGGTGAAAGAGGATATCTATACCTCTATACATATAGAAGAATTTGAGGTTGTCTCCAGGGATACAAAGTTGGGCAAAGAAGAGATCACGAGAGATATTCCGAATGTGGGTGAGGATGCCTTAAGGGACCTGGATGAAAGTGGCATAATCAGGATTGGTGCAGAAATCAATTCGGGGGATATTCTGGCAGGAAAAATTACTCCAAAAGGGGAGACTCAACTTTCTCCGGAAGAGAAGCTCTTGAGGGCTATTTTTGGGGATAAAGCCGGAGACGTGAGGGATACATCTTTGAGGGTCCCGCCAGGCGTCCAGGGGATCGTGATTGACGCCAAGGTATTTGCCAGACGTGGCGTTGAAAAGGACCAGCGAAGTCTCTCTATCGAAGCCAAGGAAATGCTTCGGCATAAGAAGGATCTCCAGGACGAACTGGATGTCATTGGGAAAGGCGTAAAGGAAAGGCTGGGGGACCTTTTGGTTGGAAAAGGGCTGAAAACCGATCTTCTTGACAGGATAACAGGCGATATCCTCATGCGTGAAAGAAAGACAATAAAGCAGGAAGATATTGACCTCATTGCAATCGAAGCCTGGTCAGGTGCAGACCTTAAAGGTAGTATGAATGTTATTGAGAGTCTTGAATCCATTATTAATAATTATTCTACCAAGGTGGCTCGTCTCACTAAAATATTTGACGATAAGATAGAGCGATTGAGCGTCGGTGATGAATTGGCCCCGGGCGTCATCAAGATGGTGAAAGTTTATGTGGCTGTGAAACGCAAATTGTCTGTGGGAGACAAGATGGCTGGTCGTCACGGAAATAAGGGCGTCTTATCCAGAGTTCTTCCTGTTGAGGACATGCCTTATTTTGCAGATGGGACCCCGGTGGACATTGTCTTGAATCCTTTGGGTGTGCCGTCGAGGATGAATGTGGGGCAGGTACTTGAAACGCATTTGGGATGGGCCTCTTTCGAACTGGGAAAACAGGTTAAAGCGCTGCTGGATAAGATGAAAACCCCTGATGAATTGAGGCGCAAACTGAAAAAAGTGTTTGTAGAACAGGAGTATAATGAATTTATAAGGGACTTATCTGATGAGGAACTGATAGACAGGGGCCGTTTATTGATGGATGGAGTACCCATGGCGTCGCCGGTTTTTGATGGTGCAGAAGAAGAAGAAATCCAAAAATGCCTGGAGGAGGCGGGATTATCTGTAACCGGCCAGGCGACACTTTATGATGGCAGGACAGGCATTCCATTTGATCAGAAGATCACCGTCGGCATTATGTACGTAATGAAGCTCCATCATTTGGTGGATGACAAACTGCACGCACGTTCTATTGGTCCCTATTCTCTTGTAACACAACAGCCATTGGGCGGAAAGGCCCAGTTTGGCGGTCAGCGATTGGGTGAGATGGAGGTCTGGGCAATGGAGTCCTATGGGGCCGCGTACACCCTCCAGGAGTTTCTGACCGTTAAATCGGATGATGTAGCCGGGAGAACCCGGATGTATGAAAGGATTGTAAAGGGTAACAATGTGCTTGAAGCTGGACTCCCGGAGTCTTTCAAGGTGCTCATGAAAGAACTGCAGAGCCTTGGGCTGGAAATTCAGCTTTTTGAGGATAGCCAGATCTAAGAATTGAATATTGTCTATTGTCGATTGCAGATTGAAAATCGGCAATAATCAATCGCCAATCAAAAATTCAAAGGAGATAGGCATTGGAAGAATTCTATAGTTTCTTTACAAAGCCAAAGGATCCATCAAGCTTTAACGCTGTCAAGATTTCTTTGGCCTCACCGGAAAAGATTAAAGAGTGGTCTTTTGGGGAGGTCAAGAAACCTGAGACCATCAACTACAGGACTTTCAAACCAGAGAGAGACGGGCTGTTTTGTTCGAAGATATTTGGGCCCATCAAAGACTATGAATGCAATTGCGGCAAGTACAAACGAATGAAACACAGAGGTATCGTGTGTGAAAAATGCGGCGTTGAGGTAATTCAGTCCAAAGTTCGCCGTGAACGCATGGGACATATTGAACTTGCCGCCCCTGTAGCCCATATTTGGTTCCTGAAGTGTCTTCCCTCCAAGATAGGTCACCTTTTGGACTTGACACTGAAAGACCTGGAACGGGTACTTTACTTTGAGGGCTACATTGTAATTGATCCGAAGGATACACCCCTTGTACAAGGCAGCCTGTTGACAGATGAACAACTGTACCAGGCAAGGGAGGACTATGGTGATCGATTTGAAGCGGGTATAGGGGCTGAAGCGATCCAGACGATGTTGAAGGGCCTGAACCTGGATGAACTCTCGCAAACCCTCAGGGCTGAAATGTTAGCAACAAAGTCTGAAGCAAAACGGAAAAAACTGGCAAAGCGGTTGAAGATCATTGGTGCGTTTAGAGATTCAAACAACCGACCGGAATGGACGATTCTGAATTATATTCCGGTATTACCACCGGATCTCAGGCCGCTTGTACCCCTTGACGGCGGCCGATTTGCCACGTCTGATTTGAATGACCTTTATCGGCGGGTTATTAATCGCAATAACAGGCTGAAAAGACTTCTGGAGCTGAGTGCGCCTGATATCATAGTAAGAAACGAAAAGAGAATGCTTCAGGAGGCAGTAGATGTCCTGTTTGATAATGGGAGAAGAGGCAAAGTTGTCACGGGAGCAAACAAACGTCCTTTCAAGTCCCTGAGTGATATGCTCAAGGGCAAGCAAGGAAGGTTTCGACAGAATTTACTCGGAAAGCGGGTGGATTATTCAGGCCGATCGGTTATTGTGGTTGGGCCTGACCTGCGCCTGCATCAATGTGGACTTCCCAAAATTATGGCGTTGGAGCTCTTTAAGCCCTTTATTTATAATAAACTGGATGAAAGAGGGCTTGTCACCACGATAAAGAGCGCAAAGAAGATGGTTGATAGAGCAACACCTGAGGTCTGGGATGCCCTCGATGAAGTGGTCAACGAATACTGTATCCTGTTGAACCGGGCTCCCACACTGCACCGTTTAGGAATCCAGGCCTTTGAGCCTATACTTATTGAGGGCAAGGCAATTCAGCTTCATCCTCTGGTGTGTACCGCCTTTAATGCGGACTTTGATGGCGATCAGATGGCAGTCCATGTTCCGTTATCCATCGAGGCCCAGATAGAGGCAAGGGTCCTCATGATGTCTACTAATAATATTCTTTCACCTGCCAGTGGGGATCCCATCATCGTTCCCAGCCAGGATATTGTATTGGGAATCTACTATTTAACGCGAGAAAGGCCATTTTCTAAAGGAGAAGGAAAGGCTTATTCAAACCCACTGGAAGTTAGGATTGCTTATGATGCCGGTGAGTTAGGTCTACATGCCTCCATCAAAGTGAGGATAGAGGGAAAGCTTCAGGAGACCACGACAGGCCGTGTGATTCTATATGAAATCCTGCCAGAAGCCCTTCCCTTTGCGCTGATCAATCAGGTCATGTCTAAAAAGGAACTGCGTACTTTGATAAACGAGTCCTATCGCGGGGCAGGGATCAAGTCTACGGTTATCCTGGGAGACCGGTTGAAAGATATGGGTTATAAATACGCCACGCTTTCAGGTATATCTATCTCCATTAAAGACATGACGATCCCATCCAGGAAGGGAGAGATCATTGAGCGGGCCGAGAATGAAGCAAAAAATATTGATGATCAATACATAAGCGGGCTTATAACGGATGGGGAGAAATACAACAAAGTAGTGGATATCTGGTCCCAGGCCACAGAAGATGTGGCCTCGGAGATGATAAAAGAGATGGCCTTAGAAGAAGTAAGGGGGCCTGGAAACAAGAGAGTGAAGACCAACAGTTTTAACCCCATCTATATGATGTCAGATTCAGGTGCAAGGGGAAGTAAAGATCAAATGAGACAGTTGGCCGGCATGAGGGGATTGATGGCGAAGCCATCAGGAGAGATCATTGAAACCCCCATTACGTCTAACTTTCGTGAAGGGTTGACTGTTTTACAGTATTTTATATCCACTCATGGAGCCAGAAAAGGGTTGGCCGATACGGCACTCAAGACGGCTAATTCCGGGTACCTGACCCGAAGACTGGTGGACGTAGCACAGGACGCCATCGTTACTGAAGAAAACTGTGGTACCATGGATGGCATCTGGGTGGATGCGCTTGTGGAAGGTGGCGAGATACTTCAGCGAGTCGGAGAACGGATCCTGGGTCGAGTAAGCCTTGAGGATATCTATGATCCAGTGACCGGGGATTTGCTTGTGAAGGCTGATGAGGAGATAGACGAAGAAAAAGTGAAGAAAGTCGAAGCTGCGGGATTGGAAAGGGTCAGAATCAGATCCGTTTTGACATGTGAGGCGAAAAGAGGGGTATGCAAGAAATGTTACGGCAGGGACCTTTCGCACGGCCATGAGGTCAATATCGGACAGCCCATTGGTATCGTCGCTGCTCAGTCCATAGGTGAACCTGGGACCCAGCTCACAATGAGGACATTTCATATTGGCGGCACAGCAAGTAAGAGGGTGGAACAATCTACAATTCAGCCCAGAAATCAAGGCAAGATAAAGTTTATTGACCTGAAAACGGTCGAAAATGAAGAGGGGAACCTCGTTGTCATGAACCGTAATGGAGAAATTGCCGTTCTGGGCAAAGGTGAAAGGGAACTTGAGCGATATCCCATAATATACGGTGCCACTTTGAAAGTTAGTGATGGTAGCAAGATCAAATCAGACCAGATCCTGGCTGAATGGGATCCTTTTACGATACCTATCATGACAGAGGTGAGTGGCGTTATCAAATTCGGTGATATTACGGAAGGGCGGACCATGCGGGAAAAGCGTGACAAGGTCACGGGAAAGATCAGCAGGGTGATTGTTGAATCCCGTGACGTGGATATCAGGCCTCGGATTTCCATTAAAGACAGCAGTGGAAAAACGGCCAGTCTGCCTGGTAGTACGAAGGCCAAGGCCCGGAATTATCTGCCGGTGGGTGCTATAATTATGGTTAACGAGGGAGATGAGGTGGGTCCTGGTTCCGTATTGGCAAAGATCCCGCGAGAAACCACTAAGACGAAGGATATTACAGGTGGTTTACCGCGTGTTGCAGAGCTGTTTGAAGTGAGAAAACCAAAACAGACAGCCATCATCAGTGAAATAGATGGTGTTATCTCGTTTGGGAAATATACAAAGGGTAAGCGAAAAATGACGATTACCCCGGAGGTGGGTGAGGCTGTAGATTATTTTGTGGCAAGAGGAAAGCATGTCAGCGTCCTGGATGGGGACTATGTGAGGGCAGGTGAGGCGTTAATGGACGGATCGGTCGACCCTCATGACATATTGAAGATCAGAGGCACCAAGGAACTGGCCAAATACCTGGTCAATGAGGTGCAGGAAGTGTACAGGCTGCAAGGGGTGAAAATTAATGATAAGCATATTGAGGTTATTGTCCGTCAGATGTTGCGACAGGTGAATGTGACTGACGTGGGAGATTCCCATTTCCTTTTGGGGGAACATGTGGAAAAGTGGCGCTTTGAAGAAGAGAACAGAAAAATTATCGATAAAGGTGAAAAACCGGCCACCGCAGAACCTCTACTGCTGGGAATTACCAAGGCGTCCCTGAGCACTGAAAGTTTTATATCAGCAGCATCTTTCCAGGAAACAACCAAGGTCTTGTCTGATGCAAGTGTGGCCGGAAAAATAGACACCCTCAAGGGGTTGAAAGAGAATGTGATTATGGGTCGCCTGATTCCGGCTGGTACCGGGTTGAAGGCTTACAGAAATATTGAAATGGGTGTTGACAGTTAAATTTTTTATTATTTAGTCTTGAAAATACCTTGACAAATAGTAAAAACAAAAATAAAAGTAAGAGTTCTGTGTTTTTGTGGTTTTTCAGGATCAAATATTGATAATTTGTGCATTTGATTAAGTGAAGCTATAGGAGATTCCATGCCGACCATTAACCAACTCATTAGAAAGGGCCGACGTAAACCCAGAAAAAAGGCCAAGACTCCTGCTCTTCAGGGCGCGCCTCAAAAGAGAGGTGTGTGTGTAAGGGTATATACATCGACACCCAAAAAACCCAACTCTGCACTGCGAAAGGTTGCCAGGGTGAGGTTGACAAACGGAATTGAAGTGACTTCGTATATCCCGGGTATGGGCCACAACCTTCAAGAACACTCGGTTGTCTTGATTCGAGGAGGCCGGGTTAAGGATTTGCCCGGTGTAAGGTAT
>JAUWMY010000245.1 GCA_030612945.1 Desulfobacteraceae bacterium | reverse complement strand
CAGACTTCTTTTCAACTTGCCCCACTTCCTGTAGATCTCGTATTCATAGAAGCGGTTGACTTTATCCCATCTCTTTGTGGCGAGGTCCAGGTCGTACTCAATGAACCCGACTTTCAGATCCCAGAAGGAATCAACTCCCAGCGCCTTCTTGGCGTGCTTGGCCATGACGACGCCTTCTTTTTCCCACACAGAGAAATTAATGTCCGTCCTTGCTGCGAAGTAACGGCCATTCAGCACGCATTTTTGTCCGTCCATGCTGAATAGCCAGTCCAGAAAGATCTTCGCGGTGGCTTCGTTGGGCGCGCCTTTGAGCAATGCCACTGCCTCTGGAACCAGGATCGTTTTTTCCGGGAGCAAATCACGCACGGGATAGCCATCTTTGCGCGCAGCCATCGCGTTCATTTGCGGCTGCGCGACCCCGATGGGAACTTCACCGCGGGCCACTAATTGGGTCGTATCTGTGCTGCCGGTGGAGAAGCGGGGTAACTGCGCCGCCAATAATCTGAGATATTTCCAAGCTTCCTTTTCTCCAAATGCCTGCAAGAGGATTTCTATGGTTTCATGCATTGTGCCGGATGCGTATGGCAGCGTATGTATGATGTTACCCCTGTAGATGGGGTTGAGCAGATCGTTCCACGTTTTTGGCGGCGGCAGCCTTAGCTTTTTCAAAACCTTCGCGTTAT
The DNA here is from genome assembly GCA_030612945.1 of Desulfobacteraceae bacterium. GTDB lineage: Bacteria > Desulfobacterota > DSM-4660 > Desulfatiglandales > Desulfatiglandaceae > 4484-190-2. The sequence continues at coordinate 4,274 of JAUWMY010000245.1, read as the reverse complement.
ACAGATTGGTGACGATCCAGGGTGCGAAGCAGGTCCAATAATCACCTTTATCTTTTACCTTCATGCCGTGCCATTCGGCGGGAACCTTATCCCAATTCTTTGGCCTGTAAGGGGCGAGCAATCCCTCCTTCATTAAGACTTCATGCGCTGGAGCGCCTGCGCCCAGGAAGATGTCTGCATCCGGTTTGCCGCCCCACATTCTTACTTTGTCTACGACGACCGGCCATCCGCCCGGCCGCACGAACGTGATGTCTATGTCCTTATCATAGGTCTTCTTATAGTACGCCTTGAAACCCTTCTTCAGACTGTCGGATAACTCCTTGTAAACGGGACCGACCCAGCCGATTTTGTCTGCGGCTTGCGCTTTCGACGCAAAGGTTGACAGCAGCACCACCATTGAAAAGACAATGAAGATTGTTGTGGTCAATATTCTCTTTCCCATTTTTCCTACCTCCTTTTTGACAAATAGGTTTGATTAACCCTTACATCCCATTACCAAGGAAACCCTTAACTATTCTTGCATAAATCCCCTCCTTTCTAGTGACATTGTCACATTTAAAAAAAAACAGATTGTTCAACAAAAACACATCCCGAGGAATGGGAACCAATTGAAAAGAATTCGCTTTTTTCAAGAAAGGGTTAAGTGAAATTGATAAGAAATCGCTTTTTTAAGAACGGGTTAAGTGGAAAATTGAATTATGTATCGGTTTCAGATGCAGCCCAACATATGGAGAGGTTAAACCAACGAAAATTATGTTTATTTACCTATCAACGGTGGGCTTGATTGTCAAGGTCAATTTTTTTTCAGGTTCTCAAATTTTGGTAAAATCGCCTCATCATTTTTATTTTTCTTGCAATCCATCTCTTTTAAGTATAGCCGAATTTATTGAGAAGTTGCAAATTTTTCATGAAAGCCATTGAAAAAAGTACAGATGCTGATTACTTTTGAATTACATGAATACAAAAGACATTGGTTTATTACTGCAAAAAGGAGAAATATCATGACCATGAAAAGATACATACGTCTGGGCTTAATGGCCGTCGTGTTAATATATATCATATCCGGATGCTCTGGCTACGGTAAACTAAGGCTGCAATCTCGATACGGGGATGACGTAACCATTGAGAAATTGCAGGAGAATTTGCCTGATTACACCGTTTACTATGCTGGCTATGCTATTGACAATCCATCGGGTATCATGTTTGACCCGAAAAACAACGACAGAACGCTGCAGCCAACTGACAGATGGACAAAGCTCGATGATAAGGAATCAGCTATAGAAGTTATCAGCTGGATAAAAATCCAGGACTCTTCTGACTTCTACCCAAGACTTTACAGGATCCTTGGGCCAGACGACCAATTCTTTGGATATCTGTTTTCTGCCTGGAATCATCTGATGACCAAGGTGGTTGATGACAAGACACTGCGGGTGTATGATTTGCCTGACCCACCTCATTACTATGACAATGGGCCCTGGGACATAAGAACCCCGGGGAATTAGCGGATCAAACAGGAGGCCTTTAACGTTTAAGATGTTAGAAACTGTGAAGGGGAAAAACGGTAAGTATTCCGTCAATCCCCTTCAACACCTTTCCCTTGACCGAGCATAACAACCTTAACCTTCCTAAAAAAAGCCCATTCCGACTTTTAAATTGACAAAAGTTCATCACGCCTGCAAAAATGTACCTTGCTGAGAACAAAATTTTTTGCCCTGTGCGGTTAGATTTTTAACGCTCGTTGTAGGATGGGTTGAGTCAAAAGAATGGTGGGTTTCGCTGTTTTAACCTTATTTTGCATACTTTCCACAATATGCAACCATGTGTAATGAGCGAAACCCATCGGATTATGACCGCTCAACCAACCCTACGACAAAATGAATTTCACTGAGTTACATCTAACCGCATAGCAAAGCCTGGACCATCAAGCTACTCCAGGATAGTTTAAGGGATTAATTAACAACCCTTCGATCGATTTCTGAGGAAAGGTGCTTTCGCTAAATGAATAACAAAAAAACAGGGTATCAAGAAGCGGTCAGGTACCTTTACAGCCTTCAAAAATACGGCATTAAATTTGGACTTTCAAAGACATCCAACCTGTTGAGATCCCTCGGAAATCCCCACAAAGGACAGAAATATATCCACATTGGAGGAACCAATGGTAAAGGCTCTGTGGCTGCCTTTATGGCATCCGTATTGGAAGAAACGGGTCTCAAGGTAGGTCTGTACACTTCTCCCCATCTGGTCCGATTTACAGAGCGCTTCAGGATTAACCGTGTGGAAATTACACGGGAAAAGGCAGCAGACCTGATCGAGGAATTGAGAGATGCCTCTGCACATGAGGAACCTCCCACCTTTTTTGAGGCCACCACGGCCATGGCACTGGCCTATTTTGCCCGGGAAAATACTGACATAGCCATCATGGAAGTTGGCATGGGTGGACGACTGGATGCCACCAACGTGATCACGCCACTTGTTTCCGTTATTACGAATATCTCCAAAGAACATGAGTTTTTTCTTGGATCCCGGTTGCTGGATATTGCCGGTGAGAAAGGGGGAATCATTAAGGAGAGAGTTGATGTCGTAACCGGGGCTACCCAGCTTAGTGTCATTCGTCTGTTCGAGTCAATATGCAAGGCAAAAACCGCCACCATGTGGCGGTTAGGAAAAGATATCCGTTACCGGACCACTGGCTCTGGGCTCCATTACAGTGGTTTAAATCGCCAATTCAATGGGCTCAAACTGGGGCTAAAGGGAAAGTTTCAAAGCCGTAACGGTGCCCTGGCCCTCGCCGCAATAGAGCGGCTCGAAGAAAAGGGATATAAAATCTCATCCCAGAATATCAGAGAAGGATTGGAAAAAAGCATCTGGCCCGGAAGAATGCAGGTTGTTGCCAATAATCCCACCATCATACTTGATGGTGCCCACAATCCCTCAGCCATGAAGGCACTGGCCGACTCCATAAAAACAGGCTTAAAATTCAGACAAATGATTCTGGTGATCGGGGTCATGGAAGATAAAGAGATTGGTCAAATATTGCGGCGAATTGTACCACTCTCTGATTATATAATTTACACCCGGCCGGTTTATTACCGGGCAGCCAGCCCTGAAACTATTATGGCCGAGGGAGCCCGTCTGGGAAAACCCGGAGAAATAGTGCCCCTGTTGACAGAAGCCATAGAAAAGGCCAGGGAGATTGCCGATCCCCGGGATTTGATTGTCATCTGCGGTTCGCTTTTTACTGTGGGAGAGGCCATGACTTATTTTGATCCTGAGACCTCCAGGCCGGACGGTTTGGATTGACTATTGACTATTAAATTATCCATATCGTTCGACTCAAACGAGTTATTTCCTTAAGGGAGAAAGCAGAGATTTTAAGATCTTTTGACTCAGTAAGATAAGACGTAGTACTATTGATTGGTATTTCATATTTCAGACCTCGTTATTTGATCTAAAAGCTAGGTCCGATTTTTGGACACCATCCTCATCATAATGGCTATATGGAGCCAAATTGAGGAATTGTGAATTTAGGGATTGAGGGATTAAGATAAGGAAAAGATTCATATTTCAATTCCCAAATTCCCAAATTCCTTAATACTTGAATTCTACGAGTGTCCAATTTTCATGCAAACGATATGGTTTCTAATAATAACAACCACTTAACTACCCAACCATTCAACCACTTAACGAGGTCTGTATTTCCAGTTTCTCGTAGATGGTGCGACAATTTTTCAATGGAATACAATAAGAGATAAACCACAAACATTATTAAAAATGCTACATATACAGTTCAATCGTCAATAGTCAATAATCAATATTCAATCCAAAAGGGACTACTCATCCGCATCCGTTATACCATAATGATGCCCATTCTCCTGGCCGTTCTTTTATTGTGTGCCTTCAGGCCTCAATGTTCCTTTTCCAAAGACAATTTTTCAACGGATAGTCTCCTTGGGGACGATGAAACGCCCTGGCAGATTACGGCTAAAAGCCTCACGTACAAGGATAAAGGGGTCATCGTTGCTGAAGGTGATGTTATCATCACAAAAGGGGGCCAATCCCTGAACGCGCAAAAGGCAGTTTACAATACAGAAACGGGAATTGCTGAGGTATCCGAAGGTTTTCGGCTTGAGTCCGGCGGAGATATTCTTACGGGCGACCAGGGAGTATTTGATCTTGAAAACCAAACCGGAAAGATCACAAAGGGCCGTCTTTTCTTAAGTGAGAACCACTTTTATGTCAGCGGCGATGTCATGGAAAAAACAGGCAAGGACAGC
>JAUWMY010000083.1 GCA_030612945.1 Desulfobacteraceae bacterium | reverse complement strand
TTATTTCCTCCGGTTCTGAAGTGTGCAGTGCTGAAGAGCGAACCGGAGTAATGGAGTATTGGAGTACTGGAGTGTTGGGGCAAAAACAGATTTGTTTCCATTACTCCACTGCTCCATCACTCCATGAACGGTTGCTAATTTTCGTTTACGTCTATCCTTGTTCATTCTAGCGCCCTGAAACTCCGAACTACTTTCCTTTCACGATCCTTTCCTCTCCCCGAGTAAGAAATTTGTGAACCTTTGGATCCCGTGACTCTGCAAGCAGTTTTCTGGGGGCCCCCCCGGCGAGCATGGGCCGTGTTTCCGGATCGAGAAAGACTGAGTTGTCTCCAATGGCGAAAATACTCGCCAGTTCATGGGTTACTACAACCATTGTTGATCCGAGACTGTCCCGAAGCTCGAGAATCAGGTCATCCAGGCGCCTGGAACTGACCGGATCCAATCCCGCCGAGGGTTCATCAAAAAAGAGAACATCAGGATCCAGAGCCATTGCACGCGCCACACCTGCGCGTTTCTGCATGCCTCCGCTGATCTCAGAAGGATAAAACTCCTCGAATCCGGATAGACCTACCAAAGCAAGTTTCAAGGAAACCACTTCCCGAATCTGTCCAGGATTTAGATCCGTGTATTCTTCAAGGGAGAGCGAAACATTCTCAGCCAGCGTCATTGAGCTCCACAGGGCGCCACTCTGAAACATAACTCCGAAGCGTCGCATGGTGCGGTCCCGTTCCCCAGTCTCCGCCTCCCAGAAATTTATTCCGTCGTGTAGAACCTGACCTTTTGCAGGTTCCTTAAGCCCGACCAGGGCCCGCATTATCGTGCTCTTTCCGCATCCGCTTCCACCCATAATGAGAAATATATCGCCGTGCTGTATTGTAAAATTAAGATTCCGCTGTATTACGAAATCACCATAGGCCATGGTGAGGTCTTTGACCGTTATATGGGCTTCCCGTTGATTCATCGTGCACCTATATTCCCAGCACATTACAAATAATCGTTATGATTGCGGTGGCCACAATGATGCTGACGATTCCCGTCACCACGGCAGATGTGGCAGCATCTCCCACTGCCGAGGCGCTGCGTCCGCACTGCAACCCCCTGAGACACCCGGCCAGGGAAACCAGTACTCCAAATACGGCGCTGTGAAAGAGTCCGATCCAGAAATGGCCCAGGGTAACCGAGGCCTTGGTCTGATTGAAGTACTCCACCGCACTCAGATCCAGCATACCCACGCCGACGATCAAACCCCCAAGGATTCCCATCAAGTCCGCATAAAGGCACAGAAGCGGCATCATAAGGACAAGGGCAAGCATTCGGGGCAGCACCAAAAATTCCATGGGTGAAATTCCCAGGGTTTTAAGAGCATCGATCTCCTCGTTCACCTGCATTGTACCGAGCTGAGCTGCAAATGCAGCGCCGGTACGGCCCGCCATGATAATTCCGGTCATTATAGCGCCCATCACCCGGACCATGGATATGCCCACCAGACTGGCAACGTAAATCTGCGCCCCAAACATCATAAGCTGGACCGCGCCCACGAAGGCGAGGATCAGCCCTATAAGCAGGCTTATGAGAGAGACAATGGGCAGGGCCTGAACCCCACACTGTTGAATGGTCAAAACAAAGTCTGAGCGGCGGAAACGCGCCTTGCCCTTCAGGACCCTCATAAAGGCAACAGTGGCCTCACCAATGAAACCGAGCATTTCTACAAATGAGCGGCCAAATACAATGGCACTTTCCCCGATTTGAGACAAGAACGGCTCACGCGTGCCTTCTTTTTGCGAACCCTTTTCTTCCGGTACAGCGGAAGCAAGCGCAATGAGCTTTACAGCTCCTTTAGGGAGCCCGGCCTTTTCAACACGAATTTTTTTCCGACTACACTGGCGGATAACCTTGATCAGGAATGTCAGCAGGCCGCTGCCCCAGTCCGTGAGTCCTTCTGTGCTAAAGGCAACACGCTGGATACGAGGACCAGAATCGATTTGCTTTTGCACATCATCGGCAGATGGAAGCCTCCCCCCAAGTCTCCAGTTTCCCGCTAATCGCACAAGCAGCGTATCTTCATTCGGGCGACTGAAGCTCATTTCGTATTGGCCGGGCTCTATTTCCATGGGTGTATTCGCTTGATTTTTTGTAACCGTTTACGAGGACTTTTGTGCCATAGCGCACTATCTGCGACTGTACTCAGTCCCCCTTGGCGGGACGTACTCCGGCAGATTTCTCATCGGTGCAGATCTGCAATGGTAGGGTTACTCTATCACAAAACACATTTTAAAGTCCATACCTTCTTCAATATTAGTCAGAATTCAGAAGGAGATGCCTTTAGAAAGTTAAATTGACAATTGCACGGAAAAGTTCTACAAACAAATTTATGGCACAAGCTGCTCGACTTGACGCTCCCGGTGTTTTTCAGCACATCATTATCCGGGGGATTGAGCGTCGAAAGATATTCAGGCGAGTTCTCAATAAGTCCAGCCTGTATTAAAAAAATCCCCCCTGGCCCAGACCTGGCCGTGATACATTGCGAGAGAGACTGGTCGAGCATAACGGCTTCGTCAAGTTATGACATATGGCCACCAAGTCGCGCCTCCCGATCCCGTCCCGGCCTCGGGACGGGGAGGGCAGGCCTCAATCCCCCTTTGCAAAAGGGGGAAGAAGACGGAATTCCCCGACTTATTGAGAAGTTACATATTCAGAGACAATGGGGATCGGGATAATATTCTATGAGGCTGTCTGAGACCCAAACGGCCTGTTATGCCTGAAAGGAGAAACCTATGAATAATAACATTAGAAATGCTTTATTTGTAATAATTGGCCTTGCCCTGACCATGGGTGCGGGGTGTGCCACATCAAAAGTCTGGATAAGCAGCCCTGCAGCTCAAACGGCCGGCAATCCATATTATGAGGCCAAAATAGAGCCGCTAAAAAGCGCCAACAAATTTTTTGTTTCGTTTCGCCTTGTTGTCACCAATAGAACCGATAAAAATCTGGAAGTTGACTGGAACAAGACGCTTTACATCTATAATGGCCGCACTCATGGAGTTTTTGTATTTGATGGCATCAGGCCTGAGGATATCAAAAACTTGACAATGCCAGCAGATACCATTGTCTCAGGGCAGAGTTTTTCAAAAACCATTTCACCGTTCAAATTGCTGGCACGCGCCCCCATTAAAGACCGCTATACAGATAAGCCGATTATCAGTCCTGGCATAATGCCAAATGGCAAAAATGGTATCCATTTAGTTATCAGGCAGAACGGGAAGGAAATAACTGAGAAAATGTCGGTAAATATAGAAGAAAAAGTAGCTCAGTGATAATTGTATAGCTCTTAAGATAATGTTTTTGGGGTTTACCGTTTCATCGCCATAAAGAGAAGTCTGAGCCTCATTGGGCCGAGATACTGGATACTGGTTTCTGGATACTGAATATCTATAGGGAATCACGCTTTTTTTAGCCAGCATCCAGGATCGAGCATCCAGCATCACTTGATGTATAGCGACTCACGGGAAGTACGGGTGAAAAATGACGGCCCCAAAATAGTTTTCTTAAACAGTATAGTAAAGGCGAATGACGGAAGGTTATTAATATGCGTGATACTTTATTTCTGCAATTCTATAACAAAACAAAAAGTGGCTATTTTGATCTGTGTAATGGTTTTTCAGATACCTATGATCTGTGTAAAAGCAAAGGCGATTTTTATTGGACCGAACATGAGATAGACCGTACAAAATGGTACTTGGATGAGACATATGAAAATAGAGAATTGCCCATTAATAAGGGCACAGTCTTTATTAGCGCTATCTATATGAATCATTTGTATCAATCGTACGTATGGGCAAAAGAATATCCGAATATCCGGTTTATAGTTGGCGGTCCTATTGCAGCAGAAAGACGAATCGATGAAAATGGCTGGCATCCTGTTTATGTAAAGGTTGAGAATAATGATATGTTGCCATCGAATCTGGAAATAACCGGCAGGAGCGTCGAAGATTGGTTTGAGGTTCCAAACTTTTCTGGAAAATGGAAGGTTGATGTGCCTGAATTTGTGCCGGATAACAGCCGTGTCTATTTTTCATATACATTGGATAACGGGTGTTATTGGCGTAAATGTGTATTCTGCAACATTGCCCTTCATGCAAGGGAAGTATTCAGGAAAAGAAAGGATATGAAATATGAGTTTGAAGACATGGAACATAATGGACATAAAATAGTGCGTTTAAATACAGGATCTATAACAACGCAATACATAAGAGAAGTACTGCCTGAACTACCCCGGAGGGATGACATTGAGTACCGACTGTTCATTAGACCTGCTAAAGCGGAAAATACAGCTTTAAAGGAAGTGTTAAGTGAGGATGGCGGCGGATTTCCGAAACTTGTATTAGGTTTTGGCATGGAGTTTCCAACTAATCGTATGTTGAGATATATTGGCAAGGGTTGTAATACAGATGAGGTGTTAGAATTTCTTCGTTTATGTCATGGAAATAAAATACATATTAATTCGAATTTCATATTAGGTTGGGACAATTTGATCCAAGATGATATTAGCGAACTAAAAACTTTCATGGACAGCATGCCTGAGAATTCCATTACTACATTTCAAATGAGATGGCTTTTTGCTCATCCGCACACAAAGGTCCATGACACCTATAAAGGTAAAGCTATCAAATTAGGGCCATTTTATGAGGGGTTTCGCACTGTAATAAGCGAAAAGCAAATGGAGTTAAACAGAGAAGCGGGAGATATTATTAGCCGATATAGCAGCATCAAACATTACACAGTCGAAGGTATGGTAAATATCAGAAAGCATTTGGAAAAGAATTGATGCAAAATATTTTTACAGACATCGTTATTTGATCTAAAAACTAGGTCCGATTTTTGGACACCATCCTCATCATAATGGCTATATGGAGCCAAATTGAGGAATTGTGGATTTAGGGATTGAGGGATTAAGATAAGGAAAAGATTCATATTTCAATTCCCAAATTCCCAAATTCCTGAATTCCTGAATTCCTGAATTCTACGAGTGTCCAATTTTCAGGCAAACGATATGAATTTTAATAATAACAACCACTTAACGAGGTCTGTGTTAAGTGAATGGAGGAAGGCATGAGCCAAAGGAAAGTAAGTCTGTCAGCATCGTTTTTGATAGCCTTTTGTTTGGCATTGCTGCCTTTTGTTTGTGAGGGAGGTGAAAAAAGCAGACCTATGGGACAGTCCATTGAAAAAAAAGATGTAAGCAAACCCAGGCTGATCGTTCTCCCACTCCAACCTAAGGAAGGCCAGACCTACGACGGTATTGGACTGGGGGTTCATTTCCTGCTGGGAAATGTTGTGGCCCCGCACACCGGGCTTAAGGAGTTCTGGTTTGGCTGGCGGGTAAAAAAAATCTTCCTCGAAAAGGAAAGGTTAAGGGCATATTGTCGCGGTGAGGGCCCCCGGCTTGACATAGCCAAACTCGGCAAAGAACAGGACGTCCGTTACTGGCTATGGGGCAGCGTTCAACAACAGGGAAGCAAGATGCAAATCGCCCTGGTGCTGACGGATACAAAGGGAGAACGCGAAGAATGGACAACTGAGCTGATTCTGGATCCAGCCGACCAGCTCATTGGTTTTCGTAAAGGGTTTTTGGCCTGGTTGGATGCCTGCGGCCTGCCCTTTCCGGATCCCCAGGTGGCCAAGGCCTTATGGCCTGAGAAGACCACCCTTAAAGGCCTGGATCTTCTGGGCCGGGATTTGGAGACATATTATCTCCATTCATCATGGGGTGATAAAGGCCCGCTTGATCCTGAGTTATTCGATTCTGCCGTCTCTGCAGCCCCTTCCTCTTACCTGGCCCACGACCTCAAAGGTTGGGTCTTGTACAAAAACAAACATTATAAGGCCGCCGAGGAATCATTCCGATCAGCCATTAAAATAAACTCAAACGGCCTGGGCGCTATTTCCGGACTGATGTGGTGTGGGGTTTATACCAATGATGTAGAGAAGGCCTACAAATGGGCCATGGCAAAAGCCGATATTCGAGGGGAAAGCCGTGAGGCGGCCAGGGCCAGTGTGGACAGGCGGATGAAAAAGTCTTTAAAATAAAAGGAGGGTATAATGGAAGGTACAGGCACATTCGAAAAATATAGAGCAATGGGGGAGTTAATTGCCTCACAAGGACAACATTTTGTAATTGCTTTGTTTATCCTGGTGGTTGGTCTAATTGTTATCAAGCAGGGATCCAAGCTGCTCAAACTCCTGCTTGAGAGATTTGCCTTAAAGCCGCAAACGGTCTCCACCGTGAACAGTATCATTTCCATCATTGTGTTAGTCATTGTTATCGCAACCGCCCTGGAACAATTAGGCATGAATAGCCTTGTCATACGCCGTGTTCTTTTTTTGGTAAGTCTGGCTGTTATTGGTATAATTGCAATCTTCCGACCTTTGATTCCGACCCTTCCCTTCAAAGTTGGCAATACTGTCAAGGTCGGAGACCTCCTGGGGAAAATTGAAGCCACCACCATCCTTAACACCCGTATGAGGACATTTGACGGAAAGACGGTTTTTATCCCCAATTCCAAGATTATCAATGATTTCGTTATCAACTACCAATTCACAGAAACCAGGCGAGTTAAGGTTGACGTTGGTATCGGATATGATCAGGATATCTTGAAGGCAAAACAGATATTGGAAACCATCATGATTGAGGATCCCCGGGTGAAAGTCACACCCAGGCCTACCGTGTATGTTTTGAATCTGGCCAACGGTTGTGTCCAGTTGGGTGGCCGATGCTGGGTGGAGAATGCGAAATACTGGACGAGCAGATGCGAGCTTATAGAGAAGACCAAGTTGCGTTTCAACCACGAAGGAATCATCATAGCCTTCCCGCAATTGGACGTGCATCACTATCATGGGGACGCCTCTCCGGAATTTCCAGGGGAAGAAGATCATATTCGCGAAATAGACGTCAAATAACCCGGATGCGGATAACAGGCATCAAACATTGGAGGAAGAACAAATGAAAGTAGTTGAAGCGTTAAAAGTGATTGATGATGGCTGGGTGAGGAAACCAGAGGGGTTTCGGGTTCACTTCCAAAAGCAGGAAAATTCCGAATGGGTGACTGAATATTCTCCAGGTGAAAAACAAAAGGCTTTGGATTCGGATGTAGTGGCATGGAGATTGGCATGGAAGCTTGCTGAAGCCAGGAAATCTGATACGCCTGAAAATGATGATGGTGCTCTTGTAAACATATATGTTGTGGATGACTTGGGTAATCCAACAAAATACTATGCTTCAAATCAATTTGAAGTGTTTAATCGCAGGGATATCTAAGTAGTATCTGAACGAAAAATATTCCTCTAAACCAGTACCCAGTACCGGATACCAAGTACCACCTCAATTGAGGTACTACCATGGAGGCGCTATGTTCTCCGAAAACAGACCTTATACATTAGACCGCCTTGTGCGCATCTGCATAACTGCGGGATTGTTATTGGGACTTGTCTGGCTCATGGGCTATTTGAGCGACGTGCTAATTCCTTTTGCCGTCGCCCTGTTGCTGGCCTACCTCATCAACCCGCTGGTAGCCCTGGTGCAAAAAAAGATCCCTAACCGCTTTGCTGCCGTTCTTATCAGCCTGATTGGCCTCCTGGCGACAGCGGTGCTCCTGGCTTGGCTGATCCTTCCCATGATTGCGAGTGAGACAGCGCACATGGGTAGGGTTTTGTCCGAAGTAGTCACAAGCTCGGATCTGACCGAACGCGCGTCAAAAATTCTCCCTCCGGATCTCTGGCAGGCTGTGAAGGATTTCGCGGCAAGAAAGGAGGTCCAGGATTTTTTCAAAGCCGACAATTTCTGGAAGATTGCCGAGTCTGTTGCACGGAAGGTTTTACCGGGCGTATGGGGGCTTATTAGCGGGACGGCGAGCTTTATTATAGGACTGGTCGGGCTGGCCGTGATCGGGCTTTATCTGGTCTTTTTACTTATGGATTACCAGAAGGTCAGTCAGGGCTGGAAAGCCTTTCTCCCGCCGGCCTCCAGGGAAGCTGTCACAGGCTTTGTCAGTGATTTCGACTCTGCCATGAACCGCTATTTCCGGGCCCAGGCACTGGTGGCATCCATTACAGGGGTTTTGTTTGTTGTTGGTTTTTTGATCATCGGCATGCCAATGGCCATTCTACTGGGCCTGTTTATCGGGCTCTTGAATATGGTACCTTATCTTCAGATTATCGGGCTTATACCCGCCATTTTATTGGCCCTGGTCCACGCCCTGGATACTGGCGGTAGCTTATGGACGATGCTGGCGCTGACCGGCCTGGTCTTTGTGGTAGCTCAGATAATCCAGGACGCAATACTGACCCCTCGTATCATGGGCAAGGAGATGGGCCTCAGTCCGGCAATGATTTTGCTGTCCCTGTCCATATGGGGGAAGTTGCTTGGAATCTTCGGGCTGATTATTGCCCTGCCCATGACCTGCCTGCTTGTGGCATACTACCAGCGCTTTTTGACCCGGGCCGAAGTACCGGCCGGCTCCCCACCCCCTCAATCCCCTTAAGCGCTAAGTTGTTTTTGCCCAGGAGGGACTGGGAAAAAATGAACATCGAACATCGAACGTCCAACATCGAATTTTGAATGGGAAAAGAGAAAACAGAAGAATTAATTAAGATTTTCGTTACGAATATCAAAACGGCTAAAAAAAAATAGTCATTCAATATTCGACATTGGTTTTTTCATTCTATGTTGGACGTTCGATGTTCGATGTTGGACGTTCATCTCTTGAAAAAGCCCGTATGGCATCAATCCCCCTTTGCAAAAGGGGGAAGCGGTCGCAATTCCTATAACCCTTAGATAATTCTGGAGTTTTTT
>JAUWMY010000048.1 GCA_030612945.1 Desulfobacteraceae bacterium | reverse complement strand
GCTGTCTGTGCCTCCGCGGGATGGGTGGCCTGGGTAAGTGTGATAATCTCTATGCTTTTGACTTTTTCCCCTCCAGGCATCTTAATGCCAGCTCCTGGTATGACCTTGGAGCCTTCAACTTTTGGTTCCTTGTCCCAGGTGTAACCAGCCTTCTTTAAAATAGAAATGGCCTTTGAATAGCGGAAGGCCTCGGGTTTTCCCGTGCCGTAACTCTCTACATCCGGGTTGTACCAGAACTTCAGCTCAGGCTGCTCAATAGCGTCAACCGCTATTCCATAACCCTGAAGCAACCTTTTTACGAGAAACTCCTTATCAATTGTATAGGCCAGGGCCTTGCGGAACATCTTATCGCTGAGCGGCTTCTCTCTCAGATTGAGCCCCACAAACTTGACATCATGATAATAGGGTTTTGTGCTGACAGTAAGGTTTTTGGCTTTTTTCAGTTCTGGAACAAAAGGAGGATCCAATTCTTTCCAGATCGTGTCTATCTCCCCACCCTTCAGGGCCAGAACGGCAGATGACATATTACCATAATATCTAAACAGTATCCGATCCACAAAAGGTCCGTAGGTCACTGATCCTCCATCTCCGGTAGAGACGGTTTGTCCTTTTAGAAACCAGTCATTGTTTTTTTCCAGAAGGATGTATTGGCCCTGCTTTTCTTCCGCAAATTTGAATGGCCCGGTACCCATGGGATTTTTGATCACATAGTTGAAGATGTATTTCTGAGGGGCCTCATTCTTTCTCGCTTCAGCGACAATCTTTGACCATTTGGCCTTCTGAAGAATGAGAGTCATAAAGGTCCTGTAATAAAGAAGCGTCGTCTTTTCCTTGACGTGAAATTTTAAGGTGTATGGATCAACCACCTCCACTTTTTCCAGCATATCGATTGTATTGTAATAATTAGCCGCCTCGAATTCACCGAAAAAATCCAGGGTGAACTTGACATCCTCGGCAGTGAATTCCGAACCATCATGCCACTTGATTCCTTTTTTTAGCTTGACAACAACGGTCTTATCGTCAATCCACTGTGGCATGGATGCTGCCATATAGGGTATCCATTCTAATGACTTAGGGGCATATGCATAAAGTCCCCGTGGGGCCATATAGCCTCCGCAATAGATCATCTCAATGATATGCCAATTTTGTTCTGTTTCAGCGCTCAAGGGGTTGAGTGTTTGCGGTTCCATGACCAATCCGATTTTCACAGTACTTTCCTTGGCCATCGCCGAAGAGGGGGTTAAAAAACCCCCAACAATACCAAAGCACAACAGCATCATTACGATAACGAGCATTTTGATTTTTTTTGTCTCCATGATATCCTCCTTTTTAAAAGTGTTTGTTTAAGGCTTCCTTTCTCCTCTCCTTCTTTTTTTCTCTTTCTTCCAGAATATATTGCTATTCCCAAATACCCAAAGGTTCAGGAGGTTACCGTGAGGCCGCTGTACGGTAAATTCCTAACACATCCTCTTCAGCCATTTTTCGCGGATTGGACGGGAGAAGACGCTGTGATACTCGAAATGCTTCTTTTGCCAGATCATCCACTTCGGCAGACCGGATACCGTGCTCTGTGAGATATGGTGAAACCCCAACGGATTCCATCAAGTTAATAATACCACTAACCGCCTTTTGACTGGCCGCCCGGGAATCCAGGTTGTCCACATCCTCTCCAAGGAACCGGGCAATCCGTGTGTATGTCTCCTCATTATCGACACGGTTATAATCCACAACCCACGGTGCCATGATGGCTACAGTGCGGCCATGAGGAATATGTTTTACGGTATCCAGCGGATAAGCCAATCCGTGGATGGCTCCCAGACCACCGTTACTGATTGCAAGGCCTCCGAGGGTGGCAGCCAGGGACATGCCTGACCGTGCCTCCAGATTACTTCCGTCCTTTACAGCCCTGGGTAAGTGCCTTGCAATTAGTTGAATACATTCTCGTGCATAGGCCTGAGCAACAGGGTTCGTTGTTCGCGCTGTGTATGCCTCGATTCCATGGACCAGGGCGTCAAGACCCGTGTCAGCAGTAAGACTGGCTGGCATCCCAATGGTCAAATAGGGGTCAACAATTACAACCTGGGGGATCACGTGCCGGTCCCAGATGGCCTTCTTCGTCCCGCTCTCGGGGTCATCCACCACAATGGCCTGGGTTGCCTCGGACCCCGTTCCCGATGTAGTAGGAATCAGACAGAGAGGCACACCCGGCTTTTTTATCATGCCTCGGCCAAGGAGTGGGCTTATCTTTCCTCCGTTGGCCGGAAGAACAGAAGCGGCCTTTGCCACGTCCAAAGGACTTCCCCCTCCAAGTCCGATGACCAAGGCATAATCGTTCGATTCAACAACCTGGCCGCAAGCTTCCATAGCGCTAATGTCGGGATTCGGCAGGACACGATCAAATATATCAAGGTCCTTGGCGTTTTTTCCCGTTGCCTTGACAACCCGATCCAGGATTCCGGCCTGACAAATTCCTTTATCCGTTACGATGAGAACCCTACCGGTATCATGGCAGGCCACGATTTCTTCGAGAGATGCCAGGCTCCCTGATCCCATCTCTATCCATGCAGGGGTTAGTATAGAATACATATTTATCTTCCTTGACCTTGCGAAAACTATCTCGTTTCTGGATGGATACTTGTTAAAATAGATATTATTGAGTTGTTAAAAACTACTCAACTTCTCAACTTTCCCTCTCTAAGCACTCCCGTTTTCCAGGAACTTAATTAACCCGTCTTTTGTTAATCCCTTAAGACCAAGTTTTTCCAGTGTGATTCCGGTCTCCCAGTAATTCTTCCCGAATATGGTCCCGAACAGTGTTACCATTGCCTTTGCAT
Organism: Desulfobacteraceae bacterium; assembly: GCA_030612945.1. Taxonomy (GTDB): domain Bacteria; phylum Desulfobacterota; class DSM-4660; order Desulfatiglandales; family Desulfatiglandaceae; genus 4484-190-2. Next base: position 8,164 of record JAUWMY010000048.1, on the reverse strand, counting down.
GAGGAACTTCGACATTTGCTGCCTCTGCCAGACCCGCCAAAGGCACATAATTATATTCAATATCCTCGTCAAGTGTCCTTTCCAGTGCCCAACTGGGAAAATCAAACTCGGCAAAGACTGATGCTTTCAGTTTATCCTCAATATTCGTTTGTTCGTGGCCGAACATGATTTCTGCCCATGAATCAATGGTCGCAGTACTGATCCCAAGTTTCTCAGCCACTTTTTTTCTTTCTTTATCAAAGGCATAAGCTATTTTTGCACCTGAAGAAGTTACCTCTCGATAATACTTGCAACTATCACATTTATCAAAGACAAGACCTGATATAGGGACAGTAAAAGGGGGATGGATGGATGGGTTACCTACCTCTAAGTTTGTGGCAATAATGTTTGAGGCCTTGTAGAATTGTGGATAAATCTCTTTCAGCCGATCAAAGGCTTGTTCAAATCTGTTTCCAGGAAATGAAGCTACTGGTATAGATTCTTCTGGTTGGATACTGAAACAGTGAACCAAGTTTGGTTGCTCTTCCAGACTAAGATACGGGGGTAGGGCGGACTCGGCGAGAATCACATTGGTACTAACCCCAAGTTCCTTCATTCTTTGATATATGCGCAATGATCCCCAATAACCGGTATTCACCAGAACACACTGACCGTCCTCTAAGTATTTGTAGAATGAATCAAAGAAAGGGATATGTCCCATGGCAGGTGCAGTTATCATTATAATTTCAGAGCCTTGGAAGGCCAACTCGGGATCACTTGTAGCCAGGTCAAGAGGCGCAAATCCTGTTTTTCCGGATTGAGTCACTCCGGAGATTTCAATTCCGCCAGCCGTTTGTATGCCTTTGATATTCTCTTCAAATTCCTTCAATTCATACAATTTGACAGAACATCCCATAAGTGAGCAGTCCGCAGCGACAGACCTCCCAATATTTCCTGAAGCACACACAGTGATACTCGGTCTATCCTTCATTTCACTTTCCTCCACAAAAATTGTTCTGCGTCTTGGAAATCCTACAACTCATTGAAATCACAAGTGTTTATATATGCGAATCCTCCTTTTTGTGTATTTTGTCTGCCCCGTAGCTCCGGAAGATGATGCTGGGGTGTCTTTTTGCGGCCATATCAATCATGAAACCAGATCCATGAGTGACAGATCAACAAGTTTCTCAGGTTTTGGATGGCCGTTTTCGTCCCAGGAACGAGCTGTAAAGTAATTCTTTTTGGCCTTTTCATAATGGTTTGGATCCAATGGTGGTGTTGTTCCCATTGTGTCCTCTATTGGTTCGGTAAATATGCGCTTGGGCAGGGCAATCTCTTGGATGCCCTCTCTAATATTGTAAAGCCGCTCAAGGTTATAAATGCGTTCGCCGATATGGAATAAACCACGGGTATCAAGTTCAAATCCCGTTAATGCCTCAAGCAACTCAGTGCAGACATCAGGCGTAAATTGACCGTTTCTCTGGCCAAATTTACACATTACCAGTGAATCCACCAAAGCCATAAGATCTTCCTTTTCCACCATGACTTCCATGTGATCGGAAAAATCCTTATCTTTGAATTCATCATCAAAAATTTCATTCACGTAAAAACAGGCACGGACATGATCTGCACCACGATTTGAGGAACTAAGAGAAAATCCCGTAGCAGGGATCCGTCGAGGCTCGTATCCGGGAAGTTCCTGACCTAAACAGTGCATGACCCTTTCTTCTGCCTCCGGGCCAATCTTCTTGCCTGCAATTAGACTTCCTTCAGCTAATAGGTCGCCGAACCCCTGACGATAGGCAATCCGGGTGATCATCTCTACCATAGCCTCTGCATTGCCAAAGGTAAGTGTCAAACCATCCGTGTCTTTTTCATTCAACAGTCCCATTTCAAAGAGATCCATGGCAAAGGCAATGGTTACTCCTGCAGAAATGAGATCTATTCCCATAAGATTGCCTATATGACTGGCCTTAATAATAGATTCTAAGTTGCTATTTCCACACAGGGAACCAAAGGCCATCATGGTTTCGTATTCAGGCCCCTCGGTCTCCTCCACGGCGAAAGGTCCTGATTTGACTGTATGGATGTTGGCACACTTCAAAGGGCAGTTAAAACAGCCCTGGTCTCGCACAAAATAATTTTTCTTGAGTGCCTCGGCATTAATTTTCTCCCATTCATCGTAATAGCCTTTCCGGAAATGATAGCTTGGGAGGCTGCCTTTTTTGTTAAAGACGCCAAAAGCCGCTCCAGTGCCATACATGGCAAAGAATTTACCGACATCCAGGGACGCCTTGCCCCCTTTGCGCGAAAGGGCCATGAAGCGATCCCGGTCGGCAATACCGATCTTTTCTTTACCTCTGGCAACCACCGCTTTGAGTTTCTTGGAGCCCATGACAGCGCCTGCACCCCCGCGGCCAATAGCACGGTATGTGTCGTTCATGATGCATCCAAATTTGACCAGGTTTTCACCCCCCGGGCCGATAACAGCAGAACTCACCTTGCCATATTCTTCTTTTATCATTAGCTCTGTCTGCTGTACATCTTTGCCCCACAGAGATGACGCATCACATATTTCGACCTTTCCGGTATCAATCAGCAGGTACACTGGTTTTTCAGATTGTCCCACAACCATCAGCCCATCCAACCCGGCTCGTTTCAGGGCATGACCAAAGGTACCACCCGAATGAGCACTTGCCGCAGTTCCGGTTAATGGTGATCGTGTTGTCACATTGTAGAAGGCGGAAAAGACACCAGTGCCTGTGTAAGGACCGGTCATAAAAATCAAAGGGTTTTCCGGGGCGAGAGGATCTACGCCTTTCGGTGCATACTCCCATAGAAGACGAATACCCATTCCCCTTCCACCGAGATATTGCATTCTCCATTCTTTACTAATTGGCAGTTCGGATATCTCACCTGAGGTTAGGTCTACCTTCAAGAATTTGTCCATATAACCGTAGCTCATGTTTCTACTCCTCAACCGAATTCATCATGCTTTCTTTGTCTGCAATGTATGGTAGCCGAATTTTTCTCGGGCTTCTTTAAGGCTCAGGCCACTTCGCACAGCCCCGACAATAAAATTTTCTGCTTCTTCTATGGACCGGGCGGTTTCAAGGACTTTTGGTGCCATTTCCTGGGGAACTACCACCACTCCGCTATCATCTCCTATAAGGATATCTCCCGGTTTAACCTGAGTCTTTCCTATAGAGACCATTACCTGTGTTGCCTCTACCATGATCCGGTCCTTACCAGTCATCATAAATCTTCCACGTGAGAAGATGGGATATTTTTCTTCAAGGATAGTGGGGATATCGCGGCAGACACCGTCTATGACGGTTCCGGCAATGCCTTTCATCTTGGCCGTTACTGTTAAAATATCACCCCATACTGTGCAGTCGGTTCTCCCGTTATTATCAAGAACCACCACATCTCCAGGTAAGACATCATCAATGTAGTCTCCTACAGTCCCCTTCACAGCGCCTGTGGGCACATATCGGATTGTATAGGCTGTCCCTGCCATCTTCACCCCCGAAACAACAGGCATAATACCGTGACATCCTCCCGGGATACCTAACTTATCAAGGGCATCAGAGATTGTGGGCGTGGAAAATGATTCAAACTCCTTTACTATTTTCGGATCAGGCCTTTTGAATTCCATATTATCTACTCCATATTCTTTAGCATCTGTTCATAATTGTATTTCTTATCAACCTCCAGAATATCAAGACCTGAGAGAATATCTTTCTTCATGAGTTCTTCTTTCTCCATAATCTTTTCTGCCTCGGATAAAATGTCATCCAGTCTTTCCGGCGGGACGACTACGATTCCGTTGATATCCCCTACCAGTATGTCACCGGGTCTGACCTGGACATCACCCAGACGGATCAGGCAGTTGAAATCTTCCTGCATGATCCTTCCTCTTGCGGTTATAGGGACAACGCCACGGGAAAAAACAGGAAAACCCATTTCATCACACATGTCCACATCTCTGGCGGCACCATCAATTATGACCCCGGAGACGCCTTTCATTTTAGCGGCACATGTGAGGATTTCGCCCCAGCAATTGTTTTGTGTGTCACCGCGATTATCAATAACAATCAGATCTCCCTGGTGTGCAGATGCAATGGCTTCGATTCCAAGATGGTGCTTAGATTTTTCCATTCCTGCTGCTGTAATTTTTATCGTTACAGCCGAACCGACTACCTTGGGCAAACCAAACAGAGGCCTGATACCAATCACCGCGCCCCGGATGCCAATCTTGTCAAGGGCGTCAGAGAGATTAGTCGTAGATAATTTTTCAAGACGCTTCCTGTACTTCTTGTCGAATATTTCATGCTCCATTGTCTTTTCCTTTTAACATAATACTTCAGTTAATTTTAGACAGGATGAATCCCGCTTACAGCGGGAACATGATTGTTTTTCATCCTGTTGATCTCTTAGTCTAGATCTTTGATCTTTCGTTTAATCTCAACTTTTCTTTCTCCAAAATTTAGAATCAGGCCTACAGGTTTTCCAGTAGTAACAAGGTAATTAACCATTTGTACTTCATGTGCTTTAATAATTCGCCTAACTGATTTCAGTTCTAAAATGATAGCATCATTAACAATAATATCAGCTACGAATTCGCCTACGATTTCACCATTATAATAAACTGTAATTGGTTTTTGTGATTCCGTATCCAGACCTGCTTTACGCAACTCTATAAGCAAGCATTTTTCATATACACTTTCAAGAAAACCAAATCCCATTTTGTTATAGACACGATAAGCACAGCCGATAATTATTTCGGTCACTTCTTTGTATTCCATTATTACCTTCTTCAGGTTGTGATAGATGTTTTTGATTAACCGGATTTAAATCATGTCTATCCTGTTATCCCGTCAAATATTTTTCACGGTGAACTATTCCTCTAATCCTTCACGCTCCAATAACTTCGAAAGGCCATACAGCTCAAGCGTTGTTTTACCCTGCCTGAGTTGAGAGCCGATTTCCTTTTCTTTGTCCTCCCGATTTCTTGCCTTTTCTATCACCTCCGGAACATCTTTCCGGGCAACTACGACGACCCCGTCCGAATCCCCAACTATTACATCTCCGGGTTGCACCATTACACCTTCAAAGATGATGGGATGATTAATTGAGCCAAGACAGGTTTTTGTTGTCCCTTTGATGGAAATACCTTTAGAAAAAACAGGGAAATCCATTTGAGCAATTTCATCCGTATCTCGCACAGCACCATCCGTCACAAGCCCTGCTATCCCTCTTTGTTGAGCGGCCTCTGTCATTATCCCTCCCCAGAATCCGGCTTCAACAAATGAGGACGTATCCACCAGCAACACATCTCCAGGCTGCGCAACATAAATGGCCTTATGCACAATGAGATTATCCCCCGGGCGAGTCTTTATCGGGATTACCGTACCACAAAGTTTCATACCTGTTCTAATGGGTTTGATATTATGGGATACAGCACCTTTGCCGCCATAAGCCTCATGGATTGTTGCAGTGGGAAGGGCCTTCATTGATTCAACAAGGTCTTTTGAAACTCTTTCTATGTCATGAATAACGTGTTTCGAAATTTCCATTACTCGCTGCCACCTTCTTTATTTGTTATTGGGGAAAAGCTCAATTTTCTATTTTTTAAATCAGTCAACTACTTCAATGCCCAGCCTTTCGGCAGCAATAAGGGCCTCTTTTAATGACGGTTTAGCGTCAACAATTGCTACTCGACCACCCCCGCGGTTCTTTGCATCTACCATAGCACTCCTTTCAGTTGCTTCTATCCGAATGCGTTGTACTTGAGGAATATCCACCTTATTGATCTTGACTTCGATATTCTTGATTTCAGGTAGTTCAAAGATCTTATGATACAGTTCGGCGTCATCTGTTCTTGCCCCGTATATTGCGCCCATAAGAATTGCCGGTATATTAATAGCCCTTCGTGAAAAAAGATCCACCGTAAGATCAATCTCAATTTTTTTTATTTCACCCGATACCATTGCGTGACAGATTCGTGCCATATTGGTCGGAGATCCCACTGCAATGCTGCTCCCTCCTACTACAACATCGCCAAAAACCTGCGTCAAAGGCCTGGAAGAAGATATCAAGTTTCTAATCTCTTCGCGTGCCCGCTTTTTGATTTTATTCGCTTTCTCCTTTTCCGAATTTCGAATATCTTCATCAACAAAGGGTTCAACTTGATTCTTCTTTTGAAAATACGGTTCCAGGTATTCAAGATTAATAGCGGTAATTACTGGGGCTGCTTCCACATGGATCCTTGCTGCCATGGCAATCATTACGTCCACATCTATATCAACAGGCAACGATGTCTTTAAGATCAAATTGGCCGCCTGATTACCGATCAAAATAGCGCCACTGATATGGCTTGCGCATAAGCCCGCGGCCATAACCCGAGGCGTACAGGGGACAGCAATCGTGGGCGATATCGCCAGGACAATAGCCTTTGCAACCTGTTTGGGAGTTCCACCTCTCAGATCGGTTAATGCTGCAGCAGTAGCTGCCGCGCCTGCCCCGAAACCCTCCATGTTGCACCCGGTAGTCTGTTTACCTTCCCTGAAAATGCTCCCTACCTTAAGTATGAGCGCCGCGGCAAGAGCGATTTTTTCCTGTGAAAAATCTTCTTCCTTGAGCGCCCTTATCAGGCCGGTGTATGGGCATGAGTCTCCTGTCCCTGCACAGGGCTGGAGACCGATCTCGTGATTTCCCACCTCAGTGGCCAGGGTGTAGATTAAGGCCTTATTGATCAGTGAATCATTGATCAAAACCTTGTCGTCACCATACTTAGCCAGGTCAGAGCCAACAGTGCCAAGGATAAAACTCCTTCCCTTAGTCAGCCCTATTTCAAGTGCCTTCATGTTATGGTCAAATTCCCCCATAACATCAGAGAGGATTTCCTCGTAGGATTTCCCCTCTTTGACCATGGCCTCAGCCACGACCACACTGCTCAGCGAAAGGCCCTCTTCCTCCGCAATCTCGATAAGTTCGCCAAGGGTAAGTGTCTTGACCTGTAGTTCTCGCTCCAATCGACTAATAACTTTATTTAAAGAGGTCATTTCTATTCCTACTAAAAAAATGCCTTCACTTCTCCTTCTTTTCCCTTGTTTACCAATGAAGACTTTGTTAATTCCGGGTCACTATCCGGGAAATCCTCACGATAATGAACACCGCGGCTTTCCTGCCGCAAAAGCGCTGATCTTGCAACCATTTCTGCAGTTAACAGAATGTTATCTGTAACAACATCTAAAGTTGAAGTTTTATGACGAAAGGATTGAATCTTGTCCAGCAATTCTTCGAGGTCTTCTTTTTGTCTGACAACCATAAGGGCCTTGTCTATTGCATTTCGAATAGGCGCAATCTTTTCGCTATTCTCCATGACAATAAGTTTGTCATATCGGATCGCTTCTTTTGCTTTCCAAGCACGGTCAGCAGCCAACACTGCGGCTGCACGTCCTCCTCGATATCCGAATACCTGGCAATCGGCCAGGTTATTGCCGCCCGGCCTGTCAGCGCCATGAACCCCTCCGGATACCTCCCCTACTGCAAAAAGCCCCGGGACAGTCGTCGCGGCGTTTTCATCGATCTTTATTCCACCATTAAAGCTCTGAACAAGCGGGGCTATTTCAATCCTATCGGTACAAAGGTTGATACCCTTTTTCAGGAATGTCTCATATGTAATAGGTGCTTTGGCCCTAAGTTCACCTTCAGGAACATGTGTTACATCAAAGAATACCCCGCCATGCTCTGTTCCACGTCCGGACATAATTTCTTTGGATATGGATATGTCAACATACCGGGCATTGGTCCTGACTGAAAAAGGGAAAGACATGGCTTTCAAAGAAAGGATTTCATCTCGTGATGTACCGGTGGGGAGATAATCATCCAGAAACTCCTTTCCCAGACTGTTTTTCAAACAGGGAGAAAGCCTCCACATGTGGGAATGGATGATAAAATGCATCTTTGGGAAAACAACGCCGGGCCCTATTTGAATAAATTCCATATTAGTGAGAAGAGCTCCGGCTCGATAGGCCATGGAATAGCCATCACCCCGAAGGGATGAATGATTGATATTGTGCGGAAATATCGCGCCTGCCCCTCCATTGGCAAGGATTACAGCCTTTGCCAGAATATCAACCTGTTCGCCCTGCTTTAATCCCCTTGCGCCCCACACTTC
>JAUWMY010000485.1 GCA_030612945.1 Desulfobacteraceae bacterium | reverse complement strand
TAAGGTGATAACAATTAGAGGTGGGGGGGGAAAGTATTTTTCAGCAGGAGTTGATGTATCGGACCATACGGCAGAACGAGTGAAAGATTTGGTAGAGACCTTTAACGGTTTGCTTACCGCCGTCATGTATGGTTCCAAGCCAAAGATTGCTGTGGTTCAAGGACTTGCTCTTGGAGGTGGGTGCGAGCTAATTGCGTTTTGTGATATGGTTTTTGCATCAGAGAAGGCTAAATTTGGTCAGCCGGAGATCAATGTGGGCGTCTTCCCTGCTCCAGCAACAGCCATTTTTCCCAAGTTGATTGGACTTAAAAAAACCTATGAATTGATACTAACAGGGGATATGATTTCGGCGGCCGAGGCAGAAAGAATCGGTTTGGTCAATAAAGTGTTTTCCCATGAAGACCTTGATAGTGAAGTCGATAAACTGACGAGTAATCTTTGTTCAAAGAGCTCGATCGTTTTGCAATTAACACGAAAGGCAATTTTAAGAAGCAAAGATTTGGATTTGGAGAAAGCAATGTCCTGGGTCTGCGACATCTATGAAGGTGAACTAATGAATACCGAGGATGCCCATCATGGGATTGAAGCGTTCTTGGCCCAGAAAAAACCTGTTTGGAAAAACAGATAGGATTGAGTCAATCAGAACTCAGAAAGGAGCAAGAAATGGTCGGAATTGTTTCATTTGGAGCCTATTTGCCTTTTTATAGGTTAAGTCGTGAAGAAATTGGTAGGGCGTGGGGTAAAAGCACTGCACCGGGTGAAAAGGCGGTTGCTGGTGCTGATGAAGATTCCATTACTATGGCGGTCGAGGCCATTCTTGATTGCCTTCAGGGTGTGGAAAAGGAAGAGATTGATAGCCTGTATTTTGCATCCACCAGACCGCCATATGCTCAAAAGCAGTCTGCCAGCATAGTTTCGGCTGCCTCTAATTTAAGGGTTGATATAAACAGTGCCGATTTTGCACATTCATTGAGGAGTGGAACAAATGCCTTAAGAGCTGCCATTGACGCAGTTAAAGGTGGATTAACGAGGAAGGTTATAGTTGCCTCCTCTGAATGTCAAATTTCTCCTGGCGATTCTGAGGAGGAGCTACTATTAGGTGATGGTGCGGCTGCATTTGTTATTGGTGGAGATTCCGATGCTGCTGTCAGTATTGATCATACTTACAGCGTTACGAGCGATTTCTTGGATGTCTGGAGACTTCCCTATGACCTTCACACCCAAAGCTGGGAAGATCGTTTTGTCAAGGATATGGGGTACATGCGCGTTCTCCCAGAGGCAGTTTTTGGATTGACGAAAAAATACAATTTAAATTTAAAGGATTTTTCAAAAGTTGTCTATAATGCACCTGATGCGAGGTACCATAGGGCGATGGCAAAAACCCTCGGGCTCGATATGAAGAATCAGGTTCAGAATCCACTGTTCGATTTGGTCGGCAATACTGGCGCTTCCTCGACAATGATGATACTGGTGTCCGCACTGGAGGAGGCAAAAGCAGGGGACAAGATTCTTATGGCAAACTATGGAGATGGTGCAGATGCTTTTGTCCTACAGGTAAATGATCGGATAGAGGAGGTAAAAGCGTGTAGAGGTTTGAGGGTATGGCTGAGGTCTAAAATGATGATTCCCACTTATGGAAAATATTTGCATTTGCGCAACTTGATGGAGTGGACAATTGATCGGCGACCTGCTCCGCGTACTTCCCTGCCAATATTGTTCAGAGAACGCGAAGGATTGGCCAGACTTATTGGAAAACGTTGCAAGAATTGTGGGCATGAACAGTTTCCAAGGATGAGGGTATGTATGTGGTGTCAGGGAAGTATTGAGAAACCTGAAGAATATGAAAATGTCTGGCTCGCTGGCCAAAAAGGCCATCTGTTCAGCTACAGCATGGATCTGCGATCCCCTGTGGCCGATCTGCCGAATGTAAACTGTGTGGTTGATTTGGAGGGTGGTGCGAGGTTCTATGGGCTGATGACCGATCGAGATCCTGAGAAGCTAAGAGTTGAGATGCCTATGGAGTTTACATTCCGGAGAATCAATGACGCTCAGGGTATGCATAATTATTTCTGGAAGGTCAGACCGGTGAGAGGATAAGGAGGAAATAGAGTTATGGAAAGCATTAAGGATAAAGTAGCCGTTATTGGAATGGGCACTTCACAGTTTGGAGAACTATGGGAGAATAGCGTAGATGATTTAATTATTGATGCAGCAACCGAGGCCTTTGAGGATGCCGGCATAGAGCCAAAGGATATTCAGGCTGCCTGGCTTGGGACCTTTGATTCTGGATATACCGGGCAGGTTTTATCTTCGGCCTTACAACTCCAATACATACCTATTACGAGAGTTGAGAATGTATGTGCAACGGGGATAGATACAATAAGGAATGCATCCTTCGGGTTACTTTCTAAGGCCTATGATCTTGTTCTCGTTGTTGGTGTTGAGAAGATGAAGGACGTGGGTTTCGGTGGTCTTTTTGGTGCGCCTGGTGTGTTTCATCCTGTATACGGGGCACAGGCTTCCGCGGTGGGACGTTACGCCCTTGCAGCTACCAGATATTTTGAGCGCTATGGGATAACCCCGGAGGAAGGGAAGAGGTTACTTGCGATGATATCTGTAAAGAGCCATTACAACGGCGCCCGTAATCCCAAGGCCCATTTGAGGAGGGAAGTTAGCATTGAACAGGTTATCAATGCCCCTATGATTGCATGGCCATTGGGATTGTATGATTGCTGCGGGGTAACAGATGGGGCGTCCGCGGCCGTCCTCTGTCGAGCTGAAGATGCAAAAGACTACAAAAAGAAAG
>JAUWMY010000222.1 GCA_030612945.1 Desulfobacteraceae bacterium | reverse complement strand
GCCACCATAATATTGACCCCGATGATGCCCGAGGTCTTCTCTCGCGCCTTTTTTATCTCTTTTCTTAAGGCAATAGCATTGGCATCTTTGTGTTTGGCATATTAATGAGGTTCAAGCATTCCTATTGAGTTTGCAGCTATTACACCTATTCATCCTTCATTCGCCACTGCGGAAGCCAACCCTGACAGTGATATTCAAACACCCATTCCTCCCGGCACAATGGGGAGTTCCGAAACAGAATCACCGATTCTTAATTTAGGAATTTTGGGCCATTGAATTCGGGAAATATCGAACTTTGGCCACTCTATTTTTCCGAGGTCGAACTTCGGCATCTGCAACTTTGATATCATATTGAAATCCACCAGCAAATTCTCCTTCTTCGAAATACAGGATGATTGGGCCTGTGTGTCAAGTTTACACAAAGGACCGGAGCCGACGGTCAGGCCGAATCATCATATTAATTAATTTAAATCCGTTCAGAGAAAAAGACAAGGCCTTTTTGAAGGCGAAAAGAGAGATATAGACAGCAGGTAATGGTCAGAACCAAGAGACACTACATCCCAGGACTGATTTGGCATACCCCTGTTAAATATGCATGCCCTGTGCAATCCTCCATAAGAGGCCCGCAAAGCGAAATTCCACAGGGAAAGTATTTACCCGAGGTTGAGAGTAAAGGATTTGTTAAGAGTGTAAGGACTTCATTCAGAGCTCTTGCCAAAGGAGGAAAGCCCAGGGAGGGGGTTATCCATTTTGTGTAAAAGTCTTGACACGTATATTCTTGTCATATACAATTCTCCATAATGGAAAATGATTTTGACAATTTTGTGGGGTTCCAATGGGACCAAGGTAATATCGACAAGAACCTCATCAAGCACGATGTCGAAAACTGGGAGTGTGAACAAATATTCTTCAACAAACCGCTACTTATTTTAGACGATCCAAAACACTCTATCGCAGAAAAGCGATGGGCTGCATTTGGCATGACAGACGCAGAGCGTCCCCTTGTCGTATTGTTTACGAAAAGAGGAAATTTGCTAAGAATCATTTCCACAAGAGACATGAGTAGGAAAGAGAGGAAGTTCTATGAAGAAAAAGGATAAAATCATTCCAAAATTCAAGAATGAAGATGAGGAACGAGAATTCTGGGCCACGCATTCCCCTCTTGATTATTTTGATACGAAGGATTTCAAGAGAGCCCCGTTTCCTAATCTGAAGCCATCACTCAAATCCATCTCTATTCGTCTCCCAGAGGACATGCTAGCTGAACTCAAAACCCTCGCAAACAAGAAAGATGTGCCTTACCAGAGTCTGGCAAAAATCTATCTTGCCAGACAAATTTCATTAGAGCGTGGATCTTTCCGCACTGCTCCGAAAAGGAAATAAAAAATGGTCTCAAAATACCAGATAGCTTTTTGGAATCTCGAGAATCTATTCGATTTCGAGAACTCACCTCGCAGGAGTGACAAGCTTGAGCGAACAATCGGAAATTATCTCCATGGATGGACACAGGACCGGCTGGACAGAAAGATCAACCAGTTAGGTTCGATCATTCTCCAAATGAACGGTGGAAGCGGGCCTGACATTCTTGGCGTCTGTGAGGTGGAGAATGAGCATGTGATGAACCAGTTGGTTCAAGCCCTTGCACCACTCAGACGCAACTACGCAGTTGAACACCACGACATGTCAGACAAGCGTGGGATTGATGTTGGATTCATCTACGACGCCGACCTTTTTGTTGTTGAAGCCCAGTTCAGCCATTTCGTGGTGCGCCGCTCAGCGACTCGTGATATTTTTCAAGTGAACTTCCGGACCCAAAACAACCGGCTCTTTGTATTGGCTGGGAATCACTGGCCATCCCGGACTGGTGGTAAGCTGAAATCTGCCGGTTATCGCGCAATTACCGGTGAAACATTAGCTTATTTTCACCAGCGAATCCTCGAGGTCCACGGGCAGGAGACGCCGGTCCTGGCAATGGGGGACTTTATTGACGAACCCTTTGACCAATCACTTGTGGAGTATGCTCTCAGCACCCGAAGCCGGATGAAAGTAGTCAAGGCTCGCGCCCCTCGCTTTCTTAATCTCATGTGGCCCCTCATGGGTCAAGGTTTAGGGACGCTTTATTACAACAATTTCCCTTATGTTCTCGACCAATTCCTTGCCAACAAAAATATGGTGAAACAGAATGCCCCTATCAGGGTGTTACCAAAATCCGTAGAGGTGCTGCGTTTCTCTGGGATGGTCGAGACAGGAAACTATCCGAAGCCAATCCGTTTTGGTGGGATGGGAAAGCCACTTAATGAAAACGGCTTTAGTGATCATTTCCCGATTTCAGTTACGGTTTCTGAAGCCTAATAACATAAGGAGATATGTTATGTCTTGCTACTTCAGGCACATGAAAGACGTTCTCGAGGAGGCCGGAATTGAGGTTACTAAGGAGAACAAGAAGGATATAGACAGGATAGTCCATGGTCTGGTTGACGTTGAGTATAAGAGCTGCCCTCCCACGTGGAAGGCGGTCAAAGAGCATATCAAAGGGGATGACAGGGCAAGAAGCCGGTTTATCCAAAATCTCAAAAATGAACTAAAGGGAGTTTGATTTTCCTTACTCCACCTTGATTTTTGTCACCTTTTTTTTGTCCTTTTTTGAAGCTTTGTTCTCAAGGCCCTCTATCCTTTCATCAACCAGCGAACGGATAGCCTTTAAGAACTCAATGCGTGACTGGGACAGGTGTTTAATAAACGCGGGTCTCTTCCAGGAGAACTTTTCCAGATCCGAAAAAAACCTGCCCACGGGACACACGAATACCTCATTTTCATTTTTTTCCTTGACCATGTTCATCTCCTTTAAAATAGATAGACAAATGTTGGCCTTCCAGCCTGGCCTTGACCTTTTTTGCAGCAGCAACCTGCCTTGGAAGCAACAGATGTTTTTTAAAACCTCCCACCTTAATAATTAATTCATCAGAGAACTTGTTAAGTTCAACATCCTGTTTCGTTATAAACGGAAGTTTCATGGTAAGTCGATACTCACCATTTTCTTTGATCAGATTATAGGGCTCTCCTTTAAAGAACCTCTCTAAGGGATTCCTCCCGTCATATATTTGATCAGCTAAAACTCCCAGGCGATCATAACCCAGCACTTCGTCCTTGAAAAGTTTTACAGGAAAGATGGGAATGGGGCTGAAGTATTGTTCTGCCATTTTTATATATTTTCTCTGGCTTTTTCTCCAGTCCGTGAAATAGGCATCTTGTATATCATCGGGCAGAATTCTGTTTATTATTATAGCATCAATACTCATTTTATAAAGACAGAAATACATGAAGGCACGCTGGGTCTCTTTTAAAACAATTTTTTCCGGATTGGTAACAAGTCTAACCGTGGTTATTTGTGGATTAACTAAGATTTCATCCACACCTCGCAACCGCTCAAAGAGGTATTCAATTGCAGCAAAATAGTCATCGTCCGGCAAAGGAATATTATAAATCCTTTTGGCCACAGGACGAACGTATTTGGCTATGGTTCGTTCCATCTTGAATATCTTCTTTATATACCACTCCAATGTGGTTGGAATACTTATGAAACGAAGGGATTCACCCGTGGGGGCGCAATCAAGGATAATCACATCAAACTGTTTTTCCTGGACGAAACGATTTATGTACAGGAGAAGGCTTACCTCCTCCATCCCCGGCAAAACGGCAAGTTCCTCGGCAAGAATTTCATCCAGGCCAGTGGTATTTAAAAGGTTGGCTATATATTTGTAGATGGTTCCCCAGTTTTGCTCTATTTCCTCCTGGATGTCCAGTTCCTGAATCCACAGATTTTTGCTGACCTTAATCGGTCTTCCTCTATTCTGATCGAGCAAGCGTGTATTTAGATCAAAAATATCCGAAAGACTGTGTGCCACGTCCAAAGACATGATCACGGTCTTTTGACCCATCTCAGCCGATTTAATCCCTGTAGCAGCGGCAATACTCGTTTTACCGACCCCGCCCTTTCCAGCAAAAAATATTATTCTCAACGCAAACTCCTATTTCGATAATAAATTATGAGGTCTGATATAATATACAATAGAGTGAAGCTCAGCGTCAAACTAAACAGGACCTATCCTGTCTCCCAACCCGGATTAAGAAGAAGAAAGGGTCACAGGGATAAAATTGTAATTTCAAAAATAACTTTCTTATGCTGCGAAAATTATTTAATATCAAATTGTTGCCCATATTTATGGAATATTAATGTTGATGGTTTCGCAAAAAGTCGTCACTCCGGTGAAAACCGGAGTCCAGAAACTCTGCAACTAATTGAAAAAACTGGATTCCGGCTTTCGCCGGAATGACAAAAAATGGTGTTTTTCGACTTTTTACGAGTTCATCAATGTTCAATTGAGTTTTCACCTTAATTGCTCAGGGAAACCATCTGTGCGTGGTTGACTTTTAGCCGGAGGAAATCCATGGCCAGGTTGATTAAGGGTGTTCTGATTGCCATCTTTGTTTTAATTGTATCAGGTGGTGTGTTATATTACTGGTTTCCGGGCCTTATTCTGGAATCTGCAAAACACACCCTCCGCTTTTGGGCAGGGCTTGAAAGGCATGAAGTGCAGGTGGATGATCATCATTGGGTTTACCTGGAAGGAGGAAAAGGTGAAACAATCTTGTTTGTCCACGGCTTTGGGGCTGAAAAGGATCGGTGGGGTACTTTTTTGCCGGCTTTCAGCAAATCTCACAGGTTGATTGTGCCTGATCTGCCTGGATTCGGCGAAAACTCCAGGATCGCCTCGGCTAAGTTCGACATCCCCAGCCAGGTAGGCCGGCTAAGCAAGTGTGTTGAGGCTATTGGGCTTAATAGATTTCATGTGGTGGGTATTTCCATGGGTGGATACATCTCAGCTTACTATGCAAGTGAACACCCGGAAAAAGTGAAGAGCCTTTGCCTTTTAGATGCAGCGGGCGTTGACTCGCAGATACCGAGCTATATGTGGCGACAACACCAGAAAGACGGAAAAGTTCTTTTTCTTTACAGGACGACAGATGAGTTTAATGCCTTGATGAGGGTTCTATTTTATAGTCCGCCCTGGTTACCCGGCAGGTTAAAAGATTATATTGCGCAACAGGGTGCCCTCGACTATGATTTTCGTGAGAAAATCTTAAGGGAGATGGTGGAAGGTGGCATGAATCTCCTGGAGAGCCGACTGCCAAAGATCCAGGCCAAAACTCTAATCATCTGGGGCGCCAATGATCGTATCGTTCATGTGTCCAGTGTAGAGAAATTCCAGGAGGGACTTAGAAATTGCAGC
>JAUWMY010000198.1 GCA_030612945.1 Desulfobacteraceae bacterium | reverse complement strand
TTTGTAACCGTTCACGGGTTCAAAGGTTCAGAGGTTCAAAGGTTGCATTATCATCACCATACGTCATTTTGTAACCGTTTTGTACGGGAAAACCGACCGCTTCCACATCCCCACAAACCTGCCCGCCATTGCCGACATCTTGAGATATGCCCGTTCTGTACATGACAGGCGAGGCAGGCGAGTCTGGAACATGGTATTTGGCAATTATGTGGCAGAACCAGCATTTTTTACGAGGACTTTGGGCCTTCAATTTTGTCCCTGCCCCTAACCCTCGTATGTGACTCCGCAACGCTGGAGTCTCTTTTTCGATCAAACTGGCCGCTTCGCCGGTCAGAGGCGGCGCTGAACGTTGAACCCTGAACCTGTGAACGCTTACAAAAAAATCCATTCTGTCTTTTCATCTCATCCAAGCTGGCACACAAAGAATCTTGCCGGAAACCAACGGGACGATAGACATATCACCTTTCAGCGTAAAGCACAGCCAGGATCTTTGTCTTCTTGCCGCCGTGGCATTTTACCAGGTGAGGAACCGTAGAATCATAGTACACAGAATCTCCTGGTTCGAGAATATAGGTCTCTTCCCCATAAAGGACCTCCATATTTCCCTCCAACACGTAAATGAACTCCTGCCCGTCATGGGCCGATATTTCTTCCTCCGTATCCGTAGGTCCAAGGGTCACCATGAAGGGTTCCATGTGTCTGTCTGTTTTATGGGGGGCCAGTGATTCAAATTCATAGCCGTAGTGTTTTTCCTTTTTGGAATCATATCGTGATATCACCTTTCGGTCGTCCCGGCGCACAATGGTATAGGGTCTGTTCTCCTCACCGGAGATAAAGTAACCCATTTTCATCTCCAAGGCCTTGGCCAGCTTTATCACCACCCCAAGGGGAGGCGCAACATCCCCCTTCTCGATTTCCTCCAAAAGGGAAATATCAATATCGGTCCTTTGGGAAATATCTTGAAGGGTAAGGCCTCGCTTTTCCCTCACCGCCTTGACTCGCTCACCTACATTGACCTGGATATCCGTTTTAGGCGATGAAGGGCCAATGCTGTCCAGGAAATCCTTCTCTTCATCCTTCCTGGAAAATTGGTCGCTGATGTCACCAAGAAAATCTTCATACGCATCAGATACTTTGTTCTGATCTCTCTTTTCTTCCATAATAGGCTTCCTATGTCGTAATAAATTGTTTAATGCCTGAACGAAAACTACCAGGCTTCCTCATAAGTCCCCTTTCTTAAAGGGGGATTTCATTTAAGTTCTCAATAAATTCGGGTTTGTTTCTTGTAGGGTGGGGTTTTATACCCCGCCAATAACGGTGGCATATAATCCCGCCTATCATAGGCGGGAGCCGCCCTACACCAGCGGATTTGCCCCAACTTTTTTAGATGTTACGATTTCATAAGCTAAACCCGCAATTCTTCAAGTAGATGTTTGATTGCAGTAATGTCTATCATTGACACTCCGATCTTTACAATTTAATATAAAAATCAATTTTATCTGAAAGTTAAACAATATAATTTGAAAAGTCAATAACGACCCTCAAACCTCTGCAATTTTGGGTTTTGTTTTGAACTAAAAAAAAAGAAAGGATGAATAGGTATGCAAGAAAGACAATATGTCGTAGACGATCTTACCCTGCAGGAGTCGTGGCGAATCTTCCAAATTATGGCGGAATTTGTGGAGGGTTTTGATGTAATGCCACAAGTATTTCCAGCAGTGACCATATTTGGTTCATCGCAGATCAAAGCCCAAAGCGCCGTTTACAAAACCACTATCGAGGTGTCTCGTTTGCTTGTTGAAAACGGCTTCAACGTCATTTCAGGCGGCGGCCCAGGTGTTATGGAAGCAGCCAACAAGGGGGCGACCCAGGCCGGGGGGAAATCCGTAGGGCTACACATCAACCTCCCCAGCGAACAGCAGGCAAACGAATATGCCAATATCCGGCTCAATTTTAACTATTTCTTTATCCGGAAGGTTATGTTCATTAAATACGCAGTGGCCTATATTATAATGCCCGGAGGTTTTGGAACACTTGACGAGCTCTTCGAGGCCCTGACCCTGATTCAGACCAAAAGAATCAAACCTTTTCCAGTCATCCTCATGGATTCAGAGTTTTGGAACGGGCTCCTTGATTGGATTAAAGACACCCTGGTCAAGAAAAAAACCCTGTCTAAATCGGACCTGGAGGTCTTTAATGTCGTAGATACGGCCGAGGAGGCCGTGGGAATCGTAAAAAGACGAGTGATTGTGTGAGTTGAACAGGGAAGAAAAATATATACTGCGTTCCTGGGCCAGTGACTTTGGCATAAAATTATCAGGGTCCCAGGTTCATCTCCTCGGCATTCATCTTGATGAGTTATGGCAGTGGAACAAACGTATGAATCTTACGGGTCTGTCCTCCCGGCAAGGAATCATTGAAGAACTGCTCATCGATTCCCTGATCCCTTCCACCTTCCTGCCTGAAACGTGCAGTGTGCTCGACGTGGGCTCGGGTGCCGGTTTTCCTGCAATCCCCTTGAAAATCTGCAGAGCAGACCTTTCGTTCCATCTCATGGAAGCCAATTCAAAAAAAGTCAGTTTTTTAAAACAGGTCATCAGGCTCACAATGCTTCAGGGAATTAAGGTTATGAGAGGACGAATTGAAAAAGACAAAGGTCTTCTCCAACATGAAGGATACCACGTGATCACGGCCCGGGCTTTGGCACATCTGTCACAGACCCTGACATGGTGTGCGCCCTGTCTTATTTCTGGCGGCATGATTGTAAATTTTCAGGGAAGGCGATTTGAACATGCTCTCAAAGAAAGCGCAGACGTGATGAAAAGGGAACGACTCTTCCTTCATAAGTCTATTCCTTATACATTACCAGGAAAGGACTCTCCGAGACATGTCCTCATCTTCAAGAAATATTAGGGCTTACGCAAAAATAACTTCGCAGAATTGGCGCCTAAATTTAGGTCAGATTTGGCTGCGCCGATTGAGCAAATCCACAGGAATAGTAGTACTATTTCGAGGATTTTGCGATTGAGGCGCAGGCAAAGATGGCCTGAAGATGGGATGCGAAAATGTGAAGTTATTTTTGCGTAAGCCCTTAGTATTTAACTTCTAACAAGAGCATCCATAATCATTGTCAGTTGCAGATCGGTGTATTTCTCAAGGGTAAGACGGTTCTTGAAATGCCATCGCTTCAGGATATACATGTGGGCCATTATGATAATATTGTAGGCCATCAAATCCACGTCTACTTTTTTGAAGACCCCCCGCTCCATCCCTTCATTTATGATTTTACCGAATATATCACTTACCTCTACCTCAAGTTGCATCACATGAGATTTGGAGGTCTTGTCAAGGGAACTGGACTTCTGATAGATCAAAAGCACCTTCTCTCTTTGCTGATCGACTACTTTGAAATAAAGCATGATGGCAGCAGTCAACTTCTCTTTCGGATCATCAACACCTTGTACCCGTTTGATGAGGCTTTCCCGAAAAATATTAAGGACGTCCTCCATAATCATTCGCATGACTTCCGACTTATTCTTCACATAGTGGTGCGTGACCGGTAGACTCACGCCTGCCTTTTCGGAAATCTCTTGAATGGAGGTAGCCGCAAAACCTTTTTTAGCATAAAGGGCGCTGGCCGCATCCATGATTTTTCTTCGGACCTTATCTGAAGATGCAATCTGATCAAGCACCGTCAATTTACTTGTAGATATATCCATTTAAACTTTCCTTCTACTGCATAGGGGACCAGGGTCATGGACCCGCTACAGGTGGAGCGGGAGGTCTCATTTAAAAATCCTATTTCACGTACTTAAAGGAAACATTTATCCTTGCCCGAAAAGCTGTAACTTTGCCGTCTTCAATGGTCAGATCCAATTTAGTAACTTCGGCAACCCTCAGATCTTTCAGGCTTTCTGAGGCCGTTTCCACTGCAGTCCTGGCGGCCTCTTCCCACGATTGATCACTTGTTCCAACGAGTTCAATAATCTTGTATGTACTTCCAGCCATGTCTACCCTCCTTTTTATAAATAGTGTTATTGCCAATGAACTAAACTTAAGAAATCTCACCTCCTTTCAAAGAAAAATTACTTCACAATGCATATCAATTTATGTTTATCACAGTATCCAATGTTTTACAATATTATATTTGAGGAAATATCTGAGCCTACCCTAACGTTGCATAAAATTTGAGTTCAAAACGCTATAGATTGGGTCAGTCCCGCCCCAGGCGGGATTGACCATTTTCAAGGACGAAAGCGTATTGAACATACGGTGAGGTCTTGAAAATGGGCAATCGTTTCTTGATGGCCTGATATAGAGCGAGCGAAGCGCTTTTGGTCCAAATATTTCTGCAACGTTAGGGTCTACTATCATTAATTTTTCATTAATCGCACATATTTTCTTGACTTTTGTTCATTTCTTACTTATTATCTTTTATTAATAAAACTTTTATTAACCCTAAACCAAAGGAGAATGTATGGCCACTGCTAACCAAATTCAATTTAGATTAAAGCTTGCCAAGAAAACATTAACAACGGCCAGCAAAGTTGTCACAGCTACAAAAAGCAGGATTAAAAAATTAGAGGCAGAGCTTAAAAAAGCCAAAGCGGCAGAAGCCAAGGCGAAAAAGAAAAAACCGGTTGCAAGGAAAAAACCTGCTGCTAAGAAAAAACCGGCTGCTAAGAAAAAAGCGGTTGCGAGGAAAAAACCTGCCGCTAAGAAAAAACCGGTTGCAAGGAAAAAACCGGCAGCCAAAAAGAAATAGGCATCGTTTTAGATAGGACATGAATGCACGGCGGGGCTTAGGGTTCGCGCAAAAATAACTTCACAGAATTGGCGCCCAGATTTAGGTTAGCTTTGTTCGATCCGAAATCGCAAAGCCACAGTAATAGTAGGACTCTTTCGAGGATTTTGCGGTTGAGGATCGGACAAAGATGGCCTGAAGATGGGATGCGAAAATGTGAAGTTATTTTTGCGCGAGCCCTTAGGTGAGGTGACCCTTTGCCAAGGGGATTACTGTTTGTTAAAAACCCCATTCCTCCAGTTGCTTTATCATCCTTTTCCGGTGACTGCCTGGCCAATAGTACCGACCGCATAAAGGGCAGAACCGAATCCCTGCCATGTTTTCATAAAACACATACTCAGGAACATTTTCCTGGGCTGCATCTTTCAGGGCCTCTGTCAACAGTACATTACAGATTAAACATCTGCTGAACCAATTTGATCGAACAGGCACAAGACGTGTCATTTCTTTCAACTCGGCTATCTGGCCGCTTACACCATTCGCATTTATCAACACTGCATTGGTATAACGGTCCGTTGCCCCCCTGTGCCGGGACAAGAGAAGTCGCCCCTCTTTCACGAGATGTTCAATGTCGCCTGGTCTGTAGTAACGCTGGTAGTGGGTATCATAGCCCAGGACCCTAAGCCACTTGGCGAGCCTGCCCAGCATACAATCGGCGACAAATTTTATTTCCATAATCTTTCTTTCCCAGTCAGGTCTGGGGCAGGGATAATCAAGATTTCTAATGTCCTGTGCAGCCTTTCATAAATCCTGTATACTACATATTAC
>JAUWMY010000260.1 GCA_030612945.1 Desulfobacteraceae bacterium | reverse complement strand
TCAATCGAACCTGATCAGGCTTCTCTTGAAACATATTTTAAGGAAAACAGGGAGGGATACAGAGTCCCCGAAAAGGTCAAACTTGCCTATCTACTGATCGATCCGGACACCTTCAAAGATAAGGTAGAGATCAAGGATCGTGAAATCGAGGAATATTACGAATATAACATTGATACCTTCTTGCAGCCCAAGGAGGTGAAGGCGAGACATATCCTTTTTAAACTGAACCAGGGTGCTGGTGAGGCCGAAGAAAAAGAGGTTAAAGAAAAAGCCACAAAAGTACTGGAAGAAGCCCGGAAGGGAAATGATTTTGCTTCACTGGCAAAAAAATACTCTGAAGGCCCTACAAAGTCCGAGGGCGGCGACCTGGGGTACTTCACGGCAGGGAGGATGGTCAAACCCTTTGAAGATACCGCATTTAAAATGAAAAAGGGGGAAATCAGCGACCTTGTACAGACCCGCTTTGGTTATCACATAATTAAAGTAGAGGATGTCAAGGAGGCCAGGACGAAAGCACTGGATGAGGTACGTGACCAGATTTCAAAAATACTGCTCACGACCGGCAGTGCGGAACTTGCCCATGAATACGCTCTGAGCTTTATCGACCAGATGCCCTACGACGCAGACCTTGCCGAATATACGGCGGAGCGTGAACTTAAGGTAAAATACACTGGAGATTTCTCCCAGGACCAGCGTATACCAGGTATTGGCGGTGACGATAAGCTGCGCCAGTCCCTCTTTTCCCTGCGAAAAGGTGAGACAAGCGAACTGCTTGAACTGACGGGGAAATTCTATATTTTTCAGATCGCTGACCGGAAGGAATCCTACTTACCCGAAATGGCGGAAGTTACCGATAAACTAAGAGATGATTATATCGCATATCGTTCGGCCGAAGAAGCAAAAGCTGCTGCTGAAAGCTACCTAACCGCACTGAAAGAGGGAAAGGCTTGGGATGAACTTGCCAAGGAAAAGCATTTAGAGCCTGAGGATACTGAGTTTTTTACAAGACGGGGTCCTGTTCCCAAAATAGGTCGTGCGCCCGATTTACTGGAAACGGCCTTCAGTCTCAACAGGAACAAGAGATATCCGGATACGATTTTTAAAAACGAAAAAGGGGCCTTTGTTATCAGATGGGAGGCAAATGAGGGTATTGATGAGAGTAAATATCAAAAAGAAAAAGACAGATACCGCTTTTCGCTCATGCAGACAAAACACCGGAGAGCGTTTCAGGTTTGGGTTGATAGTCTAAAAAAGAAAGCAAAGATAGAAATTGTTACTCCTGTGACGGAAAGATGAATCTATTGACTATTGATTATTGGCGATTGACTATTGACGGCATCGTAAAAAGTCACGAAGTCCGGGATTTGGGGTAATGTCCTCAATGCTAACTACTTATAATAATTCACAATCCCTAAATTCCTGAATTCCTCAATCCATGTAAAAAGGACTTTTTACATGGGCATCAATCATCAATCGAAAATCATAAATAATGTTTCCTTCCATTAAGGGGTAGATAGTAGTTTTCGCCTTCTTCCTCAATATACTCGGCGAGCTGATAATATGCAGCACGATTAAAACGGGCCGGGAAAACACCAGTTTCAACTTTGCAGTAAAGGACATTGTCCTGCCCCACAAAAAGCGTATCCGGCGACAGGGATTCTCTGGTATCATCGCTTAAGTGTAATAAATACTGAGCATTTTGGGCCTGGATCCCGTCTTTGAAAGTAACCCTTCGAACTACAAATGCCGTATCCTCCACATCCACCCAGCAACGCTGACCTTGCCAGCTAATCACATATCGACCCTGTGAATCCAGCTCCATATGTTGGTAAAACAGCCTGATAAAATCCCTGTGGATCATCTCTGCTCCCTTATGATACCAGCGACCTTCTTTGTCTATAAAAATCAGGCAGGGTGGTAATTCGTTCATTGCTGTTTTAGCCATCATCTTTTTCTTGTTCCGGAAGATCTTTTCCGTCCCCGGTCAGTCTTTCGTACCGGTCTATTTTTTGTCTTTCCGAACCCGAGTATAGATCCCAATAACTCCCATTTCATCCAATTCCTCAGCCGAATATTGATCATCGGCCTTTGGCGGGCCGACAATATGCCCTTTCAATCTGACACTCTCATCGTCTTTTTCAACATTTGCTATCCATTTTAACTTTCCGTGCTCCTGTCGCAGTTCTTCATCCCATTCTTTTGTCTTGTCCATGTGGCACCTCCCTTATTAACGGATAATAGCCTACCCAGGCCCAGATGTCCTGGCTTTGCTTTTGGCTCCTGAAAGGCACTTCAAAGGCTCTCTGAAATATGAAGGTTTTTAACTAAATATCATTTTGCCATAAGGTTATTTTTTGAGCAAGAAGGAAAGAACAATACATTTGAGGCTAAAGACACAAGCTACAAGGACAAAAAAAATGGATCAAAAACGACTATAACCGTATCAGTTTTGACATATTCTTGACACATAACAACATTTTTCAGATACTCAAAACGTAAACGGTCACAGGGCACTGCAACACTATTTGAGTGATGCTCAATTAGGTGGTATTGGGTATTGGTTATCTGGTATTTGTTTTAAGGTGTTTCACTTCTTATCTTATATTACTTCCCTGGTAGAGGTATAAAAAATGAGAACTATTCCTTTAAACCAGTACCCAGTACCGAATACCAAGTACCACCTCAATTGAGTTTGACTCAATTAAGGTCAAATACCTGGGGGGAAAAATGCGACGTTGGAATGGCTGGGGTGAAGAGACCATCGATTTCCCTTTAGCCGAGAATGCCTATCGATTTTTGGTCGAAAGGATTGGCGAGGGTTCACCGCTACCCGATGCTACGCTGGATGACGTTCTGGCACAGGTGCCGGAATCTCTTCTGCCAGATCATTCGTTGGTTACCAAGGTCCCGGAAGAGCGAATACGCCATGCGCGCGGGCAAAGTCTTCCGGACTGGCTTGCGCTTCGAAGTGGGAATCTCGGAGTCTTTCCCGATGGAGTAGCCTATCCTGTTGCCAGTGAGGACGTTAGGGCGCTTCTCGTGTATGGGAGGGAAGCCGGGGCAGTTATCATACCCTACGGCGGTGGCACGAGCGTTGTTGGTCATATCACCCCTGAAAAGGCTGAGGGCCCGGTTCTGACCATTGATATGGGAAAGATGACCCGCCTGTTAAGCCTTGATAAGGAAAGCCAAATAGCCACCTTTGATGCCGGTGCAGCGGGCCCGGATGTGGAAGCGCAACTGAGGGCGCAGGGTTACACCCTGGGCCACTTTCCCCAATCCTTTGAATTCTCTACACTGGGCGGCTGGATAGCGACCCGTTCAAGCGGCCAGCAGTCGTTGCGCTACGGTCGAATCGAAAAACTGTTTGCCGGGGGACGGGTTGAAACCCCTGAAGGCACCTTGCAAATACCCTCATTCCCTGCTTCAGCGGCAGGTCCTGACCTGCGCGAGATAATACTCGGGTCTGAGGGACGTTTGGGCGTTTTGACTGAGATTAAGGTTCGGGTTACAGAGCTACCTGAGCGGGAACGTTTTCATGTCATGTTTTTCCCTGATTGGCATACGGCAATGAATGCCGTGCGACATGCCATACAGGGTAAAACCCCCTTATCCATGTTGCGGCTCAGCAGCGCTACTGAGACACAAACCCAGCTTGCCCTTGCCGGACACGAACGGCTGGTGGCATGGCTGGAGAAACTGTTGGCCTGGCGTGGTGCGGGTGCTGAAAAATGCATGCTTATGTTTGGCATCTCAGGCACCAGCACTCAGTACCGAACAGCGTTAAAACAGGCACTTAGAGCTTTCAGAGGAGGAACAGGATTTCACATTGGCAAATACCTCGGACATAAGTGGGTAGAAAACCGTTTTCGAGCGCCTTATCTCAGGAATTCCTTGTGGGAAAAGGGTTACGCGGTGGATACTCTTGAGACGGCCACTGACTGGCAGAATGTGGATCACATGGTGGATGCCATCGAAGCTGCCTTAAGGGGTGTGCTTGCCCGCGAAAGGGAGCGGATTCATATATTCACCCACCTCTCGCATATATATTCCCAGGGGGCAAGTATTTACACCACATACCTGTTTCGAGTTGGCAAGACCCACCAGGAGACCTTTGCGCTCTGGGAGCATTTAAAGTCCGCAGCCTCACAGGCCATTATCGAAAATCATGGCACCATCAGCCACCAGCACGGCGTTGGGATTGATCACGCGCCTTATTTGGCGGCAGAAAAAGGCGAACTTGGCATAGCCGCTATTAAAACACTATGCAGACAATTTGACCCTGAGGGAATGATGAACCCCGGAAAGTTAGTATAGCCGCAAAAAGGCCCCCCAGTACCATCTTCCGGAGCTACGGGGCATACCAAATACCCAAAAATAATGATTTACATATTGGAATATCAAATAGTTATGGGCAATAAAAGTAACTTCTCAATAAGTCCGGGCACTCACAACCGGATTATTACCTTGAGCGAAGGTCAAAGCCCCCCAGTTAAATACGTTTCACTGTCACTGTCGTGAATTTCACGGGGCCCCGATGGCGGGGTCTTCGTTTCACTACAACAGGCAAATTTCAAATGAATGTCAAATGACAAATGCTAAAATATATGTAACCGTTCAAGGGTTCAAAGTTCCATGGTTCACGCCTGCCCTGGAGCGACTTGATATGCATTCTTGAAACGATCGCACTGAATTCTACGCCAGGAGTTTCTACGCAACGGGAGAGGAAAGCCAGGTCTGGGCCAGGGGTTCAAGGTTAACTGATGAAAGCTAAAACAACCCTGAACCCTCGTATGT
>JAUWMY010000115.1 GCA_030612945.1 Desulfobacteraceae bacterium | reverse complement strand
CTATTTGATTTGACATTGATTTCCACATATTTATTGGTGGATTATTTCGTGTCCCCTGAGCCTCCTACGTTCTGAAATAGGCAGAATTTACCTATCAGATGGTCATCTTTTCCGTGTAAAAGGGAGGCAATACTGATTGGTCAGACGGGTGAATGACTGACAACCGCACTCAGGCATTATCCTTGTATTCCCGCAGTTTGTTTCTCAGGGTTCTGATGCTGATTCCCAGAAGTTTTGCTGCATGGGTTCGATTGTCATTTACCTCCTTTAAGGTCTGAAAGATCAACTGTCTTTCCATTTCTTTTAGCGAAAGCCCTACTTTTATTGGGATCGGTTGTTGGCCGGATACTTCCGGTTCTTCCAGAAAGAGATGTTTCGGCAATAGGACCTCGCCACTCCCCAGGAGCACAGCCCTCTCAATGGTATTCTCCAACTCTCTTACATTCCCATTCCAATCATACTTTTGAAGTAAAGAAATGGTCTGTTCAGAGATTCGCTTCATTTCTTTGTCATTGCCGATACTGAATTTTTTCAGGAAATGATTTGCCAGGAGAGGTATATCGCCTTTCCGTTTGCGCAAAGCCGGGATTGTAAGGGGGATAACATTCAATCTATAAAACAGGTCTTGCCGGAAGGTCCCTTGTTTGACGGCTTTCTTTAAATCAATGTTACTAATGGCAATGATTCTCACATCAATTGGGATAGGCTTGTTGCCCCCAATTCGATCAATTTCTCTTTCCTGAAGGACCCTTAAAAGTTTGGCTTGAAGTGTCATTGCCATCTCACTTATCTCATCCAACAGGATTGTGCCATAGTTGCCCAATTCAAATTTGCCTATTTTTCTACTCTCAGCGCCGGTGAAGGATCCTTTTTCATGACCGAACAGCTCACTTTCTGCCAGGCTTTCAGGCAAGGCGGCGCAGTTTACCGCAACATAAGGTCTTTCACTCCTCTCGCTATTTTGATGAATAAGCGATGCCAGTAATTCCTTCCCTGTGCCGCTTTCACCCAGGATAAGGACTGTGGCATTACTGGGCGCAACATTTTTGGCCAGGTTCGAAATCTTGATCAACTCGGAATCCTGGGTGATAATCTTCTTGGCCCCTGAAAGCCTGCATGAATGAACATCCAGCAACTTACCATGAGGTTGTCCATCAGCAATTTTGCAAGCTTTCCTGACCGCTGCCTCAAGGGTCTCAGAAGAGAAAGGTTTAAGGATGTAATCTGAAGCTCCTTCCTTCATAGCCTCCACGGCCTTGTTGATAGTTCCGAAAGCAGTTATCATTATTACCGGGACCTGTGGAGAAATACTTTTTATCCCCTCCAAGACTTCCATGCCGGTCATTTCCGGCATCTTTATGTCTGTGATGACAATGTTGAAATCCTTCTTTTTGAACTTTGATAGACCTTCAAGGCCATTGGAGGCAGTTTCAACTGAATATCCACTGCGGCTCAATGCGTGGGTGAGTGCTACCCTCATTTCCGGTTCATCGTCTACGACTAATATCGATTGTTCCTGCATCCTGTTTTACTCCATGATTCGTAACTTCTCAATAAGTTCGGGCGCTCACAACCAGATTATTGTCTTAAGCGAATGACAACACCTGTATAGCCTTTCCGCTTCCAGCCCGGAGGGGAGTTTAGGCGTAAGCCTTTTATAAAATCAAGGTCTTGGCTGAGCCAACTGTCACTGTGCCTCTTGGCAGGCAAGACGGTCGAATTCATTGAATACATATTATACTAGAGTCCCTTGGTCTGATTTGTCGCGCAGGCCTTGTGAAAACCGACCCTTATAAAAATCCACGAAGTTCCTTAACTTCCCCGCTGCAAGCGGGATAAATAGGCACTTTGAACTTTAGTCACTTTAGTCACTTGGTTCTACTAATGGCAAAGTCACAATACACACTGCACCATCTTTTTTTGAATTTCTGATATCGATACTGCCGCCATGTATCTTTATAATGTTGTGGACAATTGCCAGGCCCAGGCCAGTACCTCTTGTTTTTGTAGTAAAGAAGGGATCGAAAATTCTTGGCCTAACTGCTTTAGATATGCCTGTACCAGTATCCATAAATCTAATCTCAGCAAAACCAGGACTATTTTGCGTACACTCATTTTTTTTGGTGGAAATCATCAGTTTTCCGTCACCGGGCATGGACTGAACTGCATTTAAAATGAGATTTAGATACATCTGTTTCAATAATTCTGAATCACCCAGGACCATGAGTGGTTCAGAATGATAACTGGTAATAACTTCAATATGCTCGTTAGATTGAATTACATGGTCTGAGAAAAAGAGAGAGTCTTTTAGGGGATCGTGAAGATCGACAATCTGGAAGCCTGCTTTTTGTTCAGGACGCATAAAAAGCAGAAGGTTCGATATAATACTGTTAATGCTTTTCACACAGGATGAAATGTGTTCAGAAAGTACTCTTGGTTCTTCAAAGTCCTCCAGATCTTTCTTCAGGGTGGATGCAAAAAGTTCAATGCTACCCAACGGGTTGCGAATCTCATGGGCAATTTTAACTGCCATCTCCCCCATAGCAGTCAGGCGACCAGAGCGGCTTGCCTGTTCCTCCAGCTTTTTCATTTGAGTAATATCCTGGAGTGTAAGAACAAGCCCTGTCTTCTGACCTTGCGGTGTTGTCAAAGGCGAAATCGACAGGCTAATATGAACAAGATCTTCCCCCTTGCGGTAGAGTTCTGTCTCATATTCTGTGTTTTCCCGAACAGCTCCAAGGGATCTAAAGTCTAATTGTATATTTTGGAAGAAATCGGGATCAAAAATTTTATCGACCTTTTTGCCCAGGACACCTTTCGATGCCAGGCCGGTTATGTTTTCTGCTGCACGATTAAAGGTGGTGATTTTTCCTTTTAGATTTACAACAACCACTCCGGCGGTTACACTTTCAAGAATATTATGGAGATGATTTTTTACCTCCTCTTTTTCTTTCAGGTTCTTTTCTAAGGCTTCATTTTTGTTTCTTAATTCGATTTTTAGCTCTTTTACTCTCTGTTCCAGATGCTGGTAGTGTTTCTCAAACCTTGAGGCCGCTCCATTAAATGAGTCGATAGCCATACCCAGGATCCGGGCTTCTTCGATATTTTCATTTTTCTGAAAACTTAAATGTTCCATACGCGTGTTGTAGTTTTAAAATAAGGTGATCACGACTAATAATCATGGCAAGAACTATGCCATTACGTTCAGGTAAAAATAGGGTGAGAATTCAGGGGTTTCCGGGTGAAAAACAAGAAAGGCGGGGACATGTGCAATGATTCTGTCAAATCTTAATTATTTCGTGTCAGGGATTTGACACCACAGGTCAAATAAATGCTGCGGTTTTGTTACATAGACACTTCTTTTAATTCTTCCAAATGGTGTCTTTTTATCTTTTCAACAAGAGTTGTCCTGTTGAGTTTAAGAAGCCTGGCAGCCTTATTTTTTATCCATTCGGTCTTTTCAAGAGATTGGAGTATAAGGGCTTTTTCAAATTCGCTCACAGCGGTGCTCAAGCATATCCCGTCGTCTGAAATATCTATGTTTGGTCGTGGTGCAGGGGTCTTTCGCAGCTTCAAATTCTCTGGCAAATCTCCGGGTAATATTTCGCCCGCCCCTTTTAAGACCACAATCCTTTCTACTATATTCTTAAGCTCTCTTACATTCCCGGGCCAGAAATAATACATCATGATCTGCATGGCCTCATCAGATACTCCCTCAACACTCTTACTGTTTTTTGCGTTGAAGTGTTCAAGGAAATGATGGATAAGGAGATGTACATCTGACTTGCGTTCTCTCAAAGGGGGAAGGTCAACAGGAATTACATTGAGACGATAGTAGAGGTCCTCTCGAAAATTTCCCTTTTGAACCTCTTCTTCCAAGTCTCTATGAGTTGCTGCAATGATTCTTACATCAACCTTTATGGTCTTGCACCCACCAACCTGCTCAAATTCCTTGTCCTCCAATACTCTTAGTACTTTCACCTGGAGTTCAGGGCTCATATCCCCTATTTCATCTAAAAAAACTGTCCCCCCGTCAGCCAGCTCGAACTTTCCGGGCTTGGGTGAGGTTGCACCGGTAAAGGCACCACGCACGTGTCCGAATAATTCGCTCTCCAATAGATTTTCCGGGATGGCGCCGCAATTGATCGGAATAAATGGTTTGTTTTTTCGATAGGAGTTTTGGTGAATTGCCCTGGCTACCAGCCCCTTCCCGGTCCCGCTTTCCCCATGAACTATGATTGTGCTGTCACTGTCTGCTACTTTTTCAATAATCCTGAAAATCTTTTGTATCTTCTCGCTTTGGCCAATGATATTCTTGAATCTGTTCTCATTTTCCGGCTTGCTTAAGATGTCAGGGTTTTCTAAGTGGGCATTTGGATCCGCAAGAATGGTGTCACGTGAAGCAGAATCCTTCAATTCCGTCCCTCCTGAAAGGCAGATATATGAACTCAATTCTCTATTTTCCGATAAACAAATGACTATACGCAAAGTCCATGCCAGATTGCCAGGCAAATTCAAAACCAGTTAAGTAGGTGAAGTTACGTATAATTAGTTGGCCAGCCGTTAGTCATTAACATTGTGACAGCCAATATGGATGGGTCAAAATAGATAATGTTATGCATTTTGCCAGAAAAGAAATGAGGTATGCGTTTATAGGTTCAGCGTTCACGGGTTCAAGGGTTCACTAAAAATCTGGTAACTTCTCAATAAGTTCAGGCGCTCATAACCGGATTATTGCCTTGACCGAATGACAATGGCTATACAGCTTTTCGGAGTTTAGGCGTAAGCCTTTTATAAAATCCTTACGGCCCGCCCTGGCGCGACATCACGGGACACAGCTATTGTCGCTACAATATTTACAAAGCTGGAGTTAAAGGACATATGCATTGCAAATCAGGTCTGGGCCAGGGATAAATTCCACCCGAACTTATTTAGAAGTTACAAAATCTGAATCCCGCCCCGGCGGGAATTCGTACGTTCTGAAATAAGTAGGGATGAGAATAGAACGGGTTTAGAATGTGATTTCATTAAGTACTTTCCTGCCTGCAAACAAGGTCAACGAAATAAAAGTAACCCTGAATCCTGCTTTCAGCGCGAACCCCCGAACCTTTGAACCCTTGAACCCTGAACCCGTGAACGGTTACGAAATGAGATACGCCGTACAAAAACGAACAAAAAAAATCCTAAAGTTAATAAAAATATGTCCGATATGGTTTTTGAAGCACAAAATTTTGGTCACGAAAGGAGGCGAGAACTGGATTTACGACCTGTAAGATGCGTTAAGAGGCGCCGATGAATTCGGCAAAACATAAACCTTCAATCCTTTGGCAAGAAATGCCAAAGCAAAAAAAGCCTAGAAAAGGAGAAATATCATGGCAATAAGTAATATAGCTCTAACATCAGCAATGCGGGCAAACTTGTATAGTTTGCAAAATACCACCAAGCTTATGGAAACTACTCAGGATCGCTTGAGCACCGGTAAGAAGGTCAACAGCGCTTTGGACGCCCCCATCGCCTACTTTGCGGCAGAGGCACATACTCAACGTGCATCAGACCTTTCGGCGCTCAAGGACGAAATGGGTGAAGGTATTCAGCCCCTCACGGCAGCTAATAATGGCATTGAATCTGTTACAGATCTGGTAGCCCAAGCCAAGTCTCTTGCACAGGCTGCCCTTGCAAGCTCAAGTCAGACTGAGATAGATGCATATGCCGTTCAGGTTGATGACTTACTGGGCCAGATTGATGATTTGGCTGGTGACTCAGGATACAAAGGGACAAACCTTTTGGATGCAGCTGGCAGCTTAACGATTAATTTTAACGAAGATGCCAGTTCATTTTTGACTGTGGCTGGGTTTGATGCAAGCGCCGTCACTGGCCTTGGTATTGCACTCACTGGAGGTACTTGGGCCGATGACACCGCCATTGGGGTAACTATCGGCCTACTCGACGATGCCAGATCGGAACTGAGGACAGAAGCAAAGGCGTTGTCCAGTGATTTGAGTACGGTAACAATCCGGGAGGATTTTACAGACAAAATGACTAACACTCTAAGCGATGGTGCGGCCAATCTCACACTGGCCGACATGAACGAGGAGGGAGCCAACATGCTTATGCTCCAGACGCGCCAGGCTCTTGGTACAACCTCCCTGTCCCTTGCGTCTCAAGCGGCACAGTCGGTCCTGAGGTTATTTTAAGTAACACAACCTTCAGCGCAGCCTATTTATTAGGCAGGTGGGGTTAAGGAGGGGGAGCTATCCCCCTCCGGTGTTACTCCTCCTCAGGGGGTGAGATCATGGAAATAACCAACAATATACCAGTCAGTGGACCTGCTTTAAGGTTCAGCCAAAGCCGGCCAGCTAAAGCGTTTGATTCACTGAGCCATCGGCTGAGCACAAATAAGATAACCATGTCTTCAAAAGATGGTTCACCAGGATCAACAGAGCCCCCAGAAGGACATTTTGGGGTTGATAAGCTTGAGACTATCCACTCCAGAGTTAACTCGGTGGCCAGGACCATCCGGGTAGCTGACGAGAACATGGGGAAGATTGAAAATTATATCGACAGAATGAAGGCTGAATTGCAAAGAATAGTAAAAAACTACCCGCCTTTTCCACCCGGTAGTGAAGAACGGGTGAAAAGGCTAAAAAGTGTCAACGCGTTTCGGAGGCTCATTGATCAACTGACAATTCCGCCACCTAACGAGGAATTCGCCGCGAAGATCATGCCTGAACATGATGTCTTTTCCAAAACAAACTATTCGCAAAAAGTGATCAGCGAAAGTAACCTCCATCAAACAATGCATGATGAACTCGATATCCCTCAATTGCCGGAAGGTGCCGATGATGAAGAAGTACATGCTTTTATAGAGAATCTGGATGCTGCCAGGGAGTTGCTTAGACAGATGCGGAGTGAGCTTGCAAAAGATGCTGCGAGAATAGCCGAATCTTATGAAGGGGAAACCGAAGTCACCGGAACATATCTCAGCTATGGGGAGGAAATAAAATCTGCCGATATGGAAGCAGAGGCTGAACTCAGGAGTAGTGACCTTAGTTATGCGCTGGCAATTGAACCAGGCATGACCCTGACCGAAGCTCAATCGCAATTATTGTCGTTATTGAATTGAACGTAACTTCTCAATAAGTTCGGGTGCTTATAACCGGATTAATACCTTGAACGAATGACAATAGCTGTATAGGTTTTCCGCTTCCAGCCCGTAGGGCTTACAGGCCGGAGGGGAGTTTAGGCGTGAGCCTTTTATTAAATTGAGAAGCAATTTTATTTAACTACTCAAGCATCTGAGG
>JAUWMY010000502.1 GCA_030612945.1 Desulfobacteraceae bacterium | reverse complement strand
TAACGAAGCTGACACTTTTCTCAAAAATACGTACCCCAAAAGCACTCCGTGTACAAGAATTGAACCTTGAACCCTTGAACCGTGAACCTTTGAACCTGAGTTACTAAAAATATAGCCGAATTGTACCATAATACAAAATATGGAGGGTGCCAAATGGAAAACAAAGAATTGGATTCCCGGCTGAGATTGTTTCAACAGGCCAATATGAATGGTAAGGTGGTCCTCGTCAGGGTGGATCATAATGTTGTTAAGAATGGAATCATCAAGGACCCATATCGCCTGAAACCTGTGGAAGCGTTAATGGAGGAAGGTTCATAATGCCCATCACACCCATCTTCAATCCAGAAAAAGCGGGGCGTCCCATGCGGGTAGCAGCCTTTATGTCAGGTTCAGGCACGAACATTACAAAACTGATCCAGCGTGAAAAAGAGCTGGAGGCCAGGGAGGCGACATCCCCGTTTCAAGTAATCTTCATATTCAGCGATCGGTCAGACGGGGTCTGTTCCGGAGAAAAGATAGCCTGTGAAAATGGCCTTCCCTACTTCAGCCATGATATTCGCGCATTCCATCGAGTAAGATCACTAAAAAGATCTGTTAAAACACCTGAGGGCCTTGCGGCCAGAAAGGAATATGATCGTGTGGCCAAAGGGTTAGTGGAGACCTTTGATATCGATGTGATCGCTCTTGGCGGATACATGAGTTACATCACTCTGAACAGGTGCGTTAACGTTCATCCGGCCGATCTTTCTATCTGTTTGTCTGATGGCCGGAGAAAATATGTGGGCGATAATGCGGTGCGGGATGCAATCCATTCCGGAGAAACCATGCTTCGTGCTTCCACACTCTGGACAGATGAAGGCGTTGATACGGGCCCCCTTTTGATGGTGTCAAAACCTCTATCTGTTGAACTTCCGGAGCCCCTTGAAAGGCTGACCAGTGATAAAGAGAAATTCCTCGAAATAGTGGATGAGCATCAGGAGCGCCTTAAGGCAGTTGGAGATTGGAAGATATTCCCCTTGAGCATCGAGATGATATCCAGGGGCCGCTTCGCCCTTGATGAAAAAAATCTGGTTTATGTGGATGGAGAACTTGTACCGGATGGCTATAAGGAAAAAACAGATGAATAAATGCCGTGTGATTTTATTCACGTTTCTCGTGGGAATTGTTTCAGCCGGTATGGCTTTTGCCGGCGATAGCGATGAGTATCGTGCAAAGCGCGAGGGGATGGTCAAGGAAATAGAAGAGGATGTAAGGGTAACAAGCAGGAGAATAGGTAAAAAACAACTGGGCAAATCCGTTATGAAGGCTATGGCGAAAGTGCCCCGGCATGAATTTGTACCAAGGAGTCTCAGGCGTGCAGCTTATGAAAATCGCCCTCTTCCCATTGGTTATGGCCAGACTATTTCCCAACCGTACATTGTGGCCTTAATGACTGATCTCCTCGACGTTGAAGGCGATGATATCGTCCTGGAGGTGGGAACAGGTTCCGGGTATCAGGCGGCTATCCTGGCTGAATTGGTTAAAAAAATCTACACAATTGAGATAATCAAAGAGCTTGGGGAGCAGGCAAAAGGGCGGTTAGAGGATCTGGGTTATCAGAATATAGCTGTTCAGGTCGGTGATGGATATTATGGTCTTGAAGGGGTTGGTCCTTTTGATGGTATTATCGTTACAGCCGCAGCCAACCACGTCCCACCTCCTCTCATCAAGCAATTGAGACCCGGGGGCAAAATGGTCATTCCTGTTGGCGGTGCCTTTATGACTCAACAGCTTATGCTGGTGGAAAAGAGAAATGATGGTAAAATCATAACGAAACAGGTACTGCCCGTCATATTTGTGCCCCTTACCGGTGGTCATTGATGATACGCCCTGGTTTTTCTATCTTTCTCATTTCAGCCGCAGCAATCAGTTATGAAATCCTTCTGATACGGTTACTCAGCATCATCCAGTGGCACCATTTCGTCTCCATGATTATCAGCCTTGCCCTCCTCGGCTATGGCGCAAGCGGTACCTTCGTCGCCCTCACCCAGAAATGGTTTGTTCCCCGATTTGGCGTGTTTTTCATAGGCAATGGGATTCTTTTTGGTCTCACAATGGTGGGCGGCTTCATAATTGCCCAGCAGATTGCCTTTAATCCTCTTGAAATCATGTGGGAAAACAGGCAGTTTCTCCGCTTACTCGGCGTCTATCTGGCCCTTTTTGTGCCTTTTTTCTGTGCAGCGAATTGCATCTGTATTGTTTTTACACGCTTTAAAGATCAGATCCATCGCATTTACCGTTTTGATCTCCTCGGGGCCGGCGTGGGCGCTCTTTTGATGGTTTTTATGCTTTTTAAATTTTCTCCTGCCACCTGTCTCAAGATTCTCGGGGCCGCAGGACCCTTCGCCGCTGCTTTATTAGCCCTGAGCTTACATGTATCCTGGTCCCGCAGAGCTGCATTCGGTTTAATGCTATTTGGCTGTATGGCGCCTTTTATCTGGCCCCAAGAGTGGGTTTCCCTTCGGATATCGGAGTATAAGGGATTAAGCCTTGCTCTACGTGCTCCTAATACCAAAATCCTCAGTGAACATTTCAGTCCCCTGGGGTGGCTTGCAGTTGTTCAAAGCCCC
>JAUWMY010000383.1 GCA_030612945.1 Desulfobacteraceae bacterium | reverse complement strand
CCTGTGTTTGAGTAGGCCTAGACTGTATTTTTCGCATGTATAGTGCCGATGACCGGTCTGGGCCAGGGGTTCACAGTTCTGCGCCGCCTCTGGCCGCCAAAGCTGCCAGTTTGATCAAAAAAGTGACGCTGGCCTTGCCGAGTCACATACGAGGGTTCAGGGTTGTTTTAGTTTTCATCAGTTAACCTTGAACCGTGAACCATGGAACTTTGAACCCTTGAACGGTTACATATTTTTAGGCATTTGTCATTTGACATTCATTTGAAATTTGCCTGTCGTAGTGAAACGAAGATCCCGCCGTCGGGGCCCCGTGAAATTCACGACAGTGACAGTGGAACGTATTTAACTGGGGGGCTTTGACCTTTGTCATTCGAAATCATTTTGTTTACACATTTGGATCCTTTTAGGTCTACCATTCAGGTCGCCCCTTTAACCCTATGCCCTAAGCCTTTAGCCTAATACAAAAACATCGGCTTCCCGCTCACATGCACAATCTTGGGCCGATATTCTTCGATGTCATACAGTTCTCTTATATCCACTCTTTTTTGGCCCGTCGTTATGGTGCTCAAGGGGATGTGAGTATAAATTCCCCGGCTTAAGGCAATAAGACGTCCGAACACGTCTCTTAAAAAAAGGTCAATCGCCGTGTTGGCAAAATTGACAGCCACCATAAGATCCAGAGAATCCGGCGTGCCGCTTCGCATCAAATAGGATATCCTCTGGTTGAGGACATCTTGTCCTGTTAGCTCTTTTAGGGCGGCACCAGTTTCTTCCCCAATACCACCCAGCCGCCTGTGGCCATATGCATCCAACTCTCCGCACAGGAGCATTTCACCCCCAACCATCTTGGCTCCTTCAGAAATCGTGATCATGGCATAATTCTTGGGATTGTCCCGTTTGTCTTTCATAATGAGATCTGCCAGTTTCTTGGGATCAAAAGGAACTTCTGAAATGATTGCCCGGTCTACGCCGGCCAGATAAGCTGCTATCAACGACGTCTCGCCGCAGTACCTGCCGAATAGTTCAATTATAGCGATCCGTTCATGCGAGCCGGCACATGTTCTCAGGGCATGTATAAAATCTACACCCCTGGTCACGGCAGTGGAAAAGCCGATGCAATAGTCTGTGCCAAAGACGTCGTTGTCCATGGTTTTAGGGATGGCAATTACAGGAAAGCCTTCCCTGTGAAGCCGTTCTGCAAAACTAAGGGTGTCATCGCCACCAATGGGAATAACAGCATCAACTCCAAGATGTTCAAGGTTTTTCAGGACATGGGGGGTGAAGTCATGGAGATCCTCTCCCTTTTTGAACGCTTTTTCCAAAAATGCAGGGGCATCTTTTTTATGCACAGCGCTTGGTTTGGTGCGTGATGTATGAAGATATGTACCTCCTGACCGATCAATGGTGCGTACTTCTGCCGGATCAAGTT
The DNA here is from genome assembly GCA_030612945.1 of Desulfobacteraceae bacterium. Taxonomy (GTDB): domain Bacteria; phylum Desulfobacterota; class DSM-4660; order Desulfatiglandales; family Desulfatiglandaceae; genus 4484-190-2. Next base: position 2,156 of record JAUWMY010000383.1, on the reverse strand, counting down.
CATGGAAGCAGGCCTTTGCACTGATGGGATTATCTGGGTCGTATTCCAGAAGCCCGGCCCAGCCACGTCTGATTCCGAGCACTCTGATGCCTTCACTGTCTGATCTGTAAACCAGCGTTTTGATGCAGGGATTAAGGCCAGGTACGTCCCCGCCGCCGGTCAAAATGGCAATGGTTGGTTTTTTCTTAGTCGATTTATTCATTGCAAGGTTCTCCTTATATATATCTTAGAACATAACTTTTAAACATAAGGGAAATAGTGTAATTCTGTCAAGTTCATTTCCGCTTCGATTTTTTGTTGACAGGATTTTATAAAAAGATATTGTAACCGTTCATGGGTTCAAAGGTTCAGAGGTTCAAAGGTTGCATTCTCATCACCATATGTCATTTTGTAAACGTTTTGTACGGGAAAACCGACCGTTTCCATATCCCGACAATCCTGCCCGCCATTGCCGACCTCTTGTGATATGCCCTTTTCGTACATGACAGGCGAGGCAGGCGGGTCTGAGACATGGTATTTAGCAATTATGTGGTAAAACCAGCATTTTTTACGAGGACTTCAGGCCTTCAATTTTGTCCCTGTCCCTAACCGTGAACGTTGAACCCTGAACCTGTGAACGCTTACCTTAATTATCTATAAGGAGGATGAACTATGTCTGCTTCTGAACGAATCCAGGAATCCATCAAAAGGTCATCGTGGATAAGAAAAATGTTTGAGCAGGGCGGTCAGATGAAAGAGAAGTATGGGGCAGAAAATGTGTTTGATTTCAGCCTGGGAAACCCGAATCTGGAACCGCCTGAAAGGTTCAACGAGGTCCTGGGTAAGCTGGTTAAAGATACCGTACCGGGTCGACACGGCTATATGCCGAATGCCGGCTATGTGGAAACGCGGCAGGCTGTGGCCGATTACCTCAACACGTATAACCGGGCTCGATTTTCACCAAATGAGATAGTAATGACCGTGGGGGCAGGGGGTGCTTTGAATGTTGTTCTAAAGACCATTCTCAACCCCGGGGAAGAAGTGATTATTCCGAGCCCCTATTTTGTAGAATACAATTTCTATCTGGACAACCATCAGGGTGTGCCCAGGATCGTCCCCACAAAACCAGATTTTTCAATTGACTTTGATGCTATTTCGGAGGCCATTACAGAAAAGACAAGGGCTGTTCTGATTAATTCTCCGAATAATCCAACTGGTAAGGTTTACGGGGAGGGAGAATTGAATAGACTGTCAGACATCCTTTCCAATTATAGTGAACAATTTGGACAACCTATATACCTTATCTCTGATGAGCCTTACCGGAAAATTGTCTATGATGGTGTTACAGTGCCCAGCGTTTTCAACGCATACAATGAAAGTTTTGTTGTGACCTCTTTTTCCAAGGATCTTTCCTTGCCAGGAGAGAGGATCGGCTATCTCGCTGCCAATCCTGACATATCGGATAAAGATATAGTTATTGCAGGCCTGGTACTTTGCAATCGGTGCCTTGGTTATGTCAACGCACCTGCCCTTATGCAGAGGGCTATTCCCTATTTGCTTGACGAGAGCGTGGACATTTCCCTTTACGAGAAAAAGAGAGATATGCTTTACAATGGGCTTTCGTCATTCGGATATGATATTGTCAAACCAGAAGGTACTTTTTATCTGTTCCCAAGAACTCCTATCGAAGATGATGTGGCCTTTGTGTCGGAACTTCTAAAGGAAAAAATCCTTGCGGTGCCGGGAAGCGGTTTCGGTGGACCAGGTCATTTTAGGATAGCTTACTGCGTTTCTGACGAGGTAATTGAGGGAGCTCTACCAGGATTTGAAAAGGTCATGAAAGAGTATTGACGATTGACTATTGAATATTGACTATTGAATATTTAGAGTAAAGTCCTCGTTGAGTAGTTGAGTGGGAAAATATATTTTATTATTTTCGGATGTTATAGTTTTTCAAATACTGAATGTCCAATTTTCAAGCAAACCATAGATATGATCTATTATAACAACGACTTAACGACTCAACTACTTAACCCTTAACGAGGTCTGGAGTAAAGGGGCTTTTTATAAATAGTCAATAATCAATCGAAAATAGTCAATTGAAATAACGGACCCCGGCCGGAGTTTCGAAAACTACTTTCCCCGAGTTCTATAAAAGCTCACGGAGGCTTCATTCG
>JAUWMY010000220.1 GCA_030612945.1 Desulfobacteraceae bacterium | reverse complement strand
GCCCTTTCTGCGTGGATAGGATCAGCTATTGTGTGGAAAGCCCCACACGTTATATTTGGTCTCCTGGGAATCGGCATAGGTTTTTTCTCCATGACCATTCCGAGGTGGCCAGTGAGAAAGGGCAGCGTCGGAGTGGGAAAGGAATCAGAGGCTGGTTTGGGTAAGATATCGTATTTCAATTTAATCGTCTTTTTCACATCTGCCGCTGCCCTTGGATTGACATACAAGGGGATCATGACCTTTCTCCCCACATACATGGGTCAGAATGTGCATTTGAGTTTTTTTGAGCTTGATACGGTTGCTATTGGCGGCACAATCGCTACCATTGCCCTTTTGTCAGGAGCAGCGGGCCAGTATGTTGCCGGTCAGCTGGTAGACAGGTATAAACCGGAAAGGCTCTATCTCGGCGCGGTGGTTTTCGGGACCATTTTTGTATTTTTGATGGCAAAAGGATTAAATATCTTCCTGGTGGTCTCAGCTATTTTTTATTCTTTTTTCTATTTTTCGACTCAGCCCATCCAGAACTATCTCCTCACCCAGTACCTTCCTGAACACCGGCAAGGCATTGGTTTTGGTATCCATTTTTTCCTTACATTCGGAGTAGGCTCTACCGCCGCCGCAGTTTGCGGCTACCTTGCTGATCACTTTGGGCTGCAATCGGTGTTTTATGCCATGGGGTTATGCTTTATACTATCATCCTGTCTTGCCTTAGTTCTTGTGCTAAGGGCTAAAAGTGTAAAAACCGGGCAAGCCGGAATTGACTATTGACAATTGACAATTGAATATTTGTGTCCCGCTTTGACGGGATTGGCTCCGTCATTTTTATGATAGTTCTTTTATAACCGGACACCAGTGATTCCGATAATAAATTATGAGGTCTGAATATGGACACACAAGACATGAATCAAGGCCAGCTTCTCGAAATATCCGGGAACTACTGGAAGGCTTGTACGCTTCATGCCGCTGTCAAACTTGATATATTTACGGCACTGGCCAGCGAACAGCTCACAAGCGAGGAAATAACTGAAAAACTTAACGGAGATAAAAGAGGAGTCAGCATGCTTCTCAATGCGCTTACGGCCATGAATCTTCTGATAAAAGAAAATGATAAGTATTCCAACACCTCAACCAGCGCATCTTTTCTTTCAAAAGACAATCCCCAGTACATTGGCCACATGATAATGCACCATCACCATCTGGTGGCCTCGTGGTCTCAGTTGGATCAGGCTGTAGAGAATGGCGCACCTATCAGAGAAAGGGCATCTGAAAGAAATGAAGAATGGCGGGAAAGTTTCCTTATGGGCATGTTCACCATAGCCATGGGCGTGGCCCCCCGGCTGGCAAAGAAAATAGATCTTTCCAGGCGGCGCCACTTGCTCGACCTGGGAGGTGGGCCAGGAACCTATGCTATCCATTTTTGTTTGAACAATCCCGAACTCAAAGCCACAGTCTATGACCTTCCCGCTACCAGACCTTTTGCCGAAAAGACTATCGAAAAATTCGGCATGACTGGTCGGGTTGATTTCATGGACGGTAACTACCTGGAAGAGGGCATTATGGGTGTCTATGATGTAGTATGGCTTTCTCATATCCTACATGGAGAAGGACCTGAAGACTGTCAAGATATTATCCGAAAAGCTGCTTCAGTTCTTGAGCCAGGTGGTATGATTATTGTCCATGACTTCCTTTTAAACAACACAATGGACGGGCCTCTTTTTCCGGCAATGTTTTCTCTCAACATGCTATTGGGCACGCCCAAAGGCCAGACCTATTCTGAGAGACAGATCACAGGTATGCTCTCAGGGGCTGGTGCAAAGGAAATCCGGCGCATTCCTTTTGATACTCTAAATGATTCGGGTGTTATTATAGGGGTGGTTGATTAGTCGGGGTGAACCACTATCTCAGGTAGTGGTACCATAATAAGGTTCTATCGTTTGAGGAAATAGTTGGTCAGAAGTGTCTAAAGTGCCTAAAGCCTGCCCTGGCGCTATGTTTTCGGATACAATGCTATCTTCCGGACTTTACACTCCTGATAGGGAGATCAGATCAAATCCTATATGCCAGGTCTGGGCCAGGGTGATCTAAAGTCAAAGGTGTTGAAGCAAGAGGAAAAACCAAATGAACACGAAAAATCTGAGAGAAAAAAGGAGGAAATATTATGCCAATATTCATGTTGTTCGGTAAGTACACATCACAATCATTAAAAGGAATTAGTTCCAAGCGAACAGAACAGGCTGTCAATCTGATCGAAAAGCACGACGGCAAAGTTATATCCATGTACGCTGTGCTTGGAGAACACGATCTTGTTTTTACATTAGATTTTCCAGATGCAGAAAAAGCAATGGCAGCTTCGGTGGCACTAAATAAGTTGACAGGTATCTCATTGACCACGTCACCGGTAGTGGAAGTCGAAAAGTTTGATAGGTTAATGGCTGAGGCAAAAGATATTTAGGGTATTAGTTCTCAAGACGAACATACTGCTGATAAAAGGGCGCGCAGTCTCCCATATCAGTCAGGCCTGCTTCAATTAGCTGATTCACACCACCGCCAAATTTTATCCAGTCGTCCCGACGATAGACCACTGCTTCCGGGTGGAGTCCGGGGAGTGTTTTAAGCTTTACTTTGAGCCTGCAAAGGGGAGAGGCAATAAAGACGTCCAGATCAAGATCTATCTCCTGCAGCATTGTGTTCTCTTTTGCAACCCAGACCGTGGGGATCTTGTCGTGCGCCTCCGGCAAGATTTGTGAGTGAAGGGCCTCCTTGCGGACAAGAGTCAAGAGACGCAGGGGATATCCAGGTGGAGGAAGAGGCTCGGGGTGAAGCGCAACGGGAAAGCGATATTTGCCGTCAGCATGGGTGAAGGCCATGCCTTCATAGGCGATTCTGGAACGCTTTGCTTCAGCAAAACCCGTCTTTTTCAGTCCGTCTAAACCAGTCTCCAGAAAAGGAGATGCAAGGGATGCCTGAATGCAGGCCTCAGTGTCGGGAAGTAACACCGGGGGATTCAGACGTTTGCCTATCTCTGATAGAATCCAGCAGTCGTCTTTCGCCTCCCCAGGTGTTTCAACCGCAGGCCTTACATAGTGGACGAAGTTGTGCAAATAAGACCCCACGAGGTCTTCTTTCTCCAGCAAGAGCCTGCATGGAAGCACCAGATTCGCCCGCTCTGCTGTGTCCGTCATGAAGGCATCAACAACCACCGTGAAATCTGCGGCCGCGAAGGCCTCGGCAATCTTTAGCGAATTTGGGGCCTGATTAACCACATTAGTTCCATTCACCCATATCATTCTGATTGGGGGATCATTTGCTTCAAGGATATCTCGACCGATGGTCGGAAATAGAAGCGTTCTTCGCTGAATATCTCCCGCACCCTTTGCCCACTCAATGTTTAGATTCCTCAAGGAAGAGATGTTGAAATAGCTACCCCCTCCTGACTGGCCAATATGACCTGATATCAGGGCAAGTGCATTTATAAATCGAACGTTTTCTCCGCCGTAGAGATGGCGTTGCACGCCGTAGCCGATTAACGTTGTCACAGGATCACTGCGGGCGTAAAAAGAAAAAACGCGTTCTATATCATCTTTTGAAACCCCGCACACACCGCACAGCTCGTAAATTGAATGGCTGTAAATGAGTTCCCGGAATGCGTCCCAATTGCTGGTCTTATCAAAGATCTCTTGTTGAACGCGTCCCCGTTCGACCAATAATTTTATGAGAGCAGCAGCCAGGAAACGATCTGTTCCGGGACGGATCTGCACCATGACGTCCGAATACTTGATGTTGGCATCACCGCCGGGTGAGATGGTGAGAACTTGCGCGCCGCGTTGGCGCGCCTTCAACATGAGAGCTGCCACGTGTATAGAACTTCTTGAAGGATCCTTTCCCCAGTTGACAATCCAACGAGCATTGATCAGATCCCGAATGTCATTGTGATCCAGAGAGCCGAAATCTGCGATACAGGCTGCTATCCCCGCATCATCGCAGAGGCAGCCTGCAACACGACTGGCCCCAAGCCGTGCGAAAAACAGATCAGTAAGCATCCGGAGAATTCCTTTGTCAGCGCCACCCAGGATGTGCAGTATGGAGGCAGGGTCCGATCGATATCCCTGTATTTTTGCCGCGCACATACCCAGGGCCTCTTCCCATCCAATTTCTTTCCATTGGCCCTCTTTCTTCAGAAGCGGCCGGGTGATCCGGTTTGGACTCCTGAGGCGTTTGCCAAAGCGCTTAATCTTGGCACATGTGAAACCAGAGGTGATGGGGTGGTCGGGGTTGCCGAGGACGCGTATTACTCCTGTGTTATCAGTCTCAACCATAAGGGAACATGCATCCGGACAATCAAGGGTGCAGGCGGTCAAAGTCTTCATGTTCAATCTCCATAGATCATCCCATCCATTATTTTTGATGCTATCTTCGCGAAAGAGGGATCATTGATGTGGAGGTCCACCTCCTTGATCTCGATCCGGCGGTTCAAACTTTCCTTCAGCTTCAGCATAAAGGCCTTATTGATCGCTGGATCATGTAATGGCCCATTTTCCTGATCAGCCTCAGACCAGCCCAGGGAAGGAACGAGCACTTTGATATTTGTGGGATTATGATTGAGTTTTTCAGCGAGTTGAGCCGCGAGGAATTGGGTCTCCTCAGTATTGAGCCGGATGGCGGAGCGAAAATCATAGAAAAAGATCTTTCGATCCCTGAATTCATCGGGGATGTTATTCCGGGTAAACTCCAGAACTGCACAGTCTAATCCTCCGGGCACCACCAGACGGGGAATGTCCGGCCCCTCTGGCGGCATGAGTCTCTCAGGGCCAATACCTGCGCAATAGCCGTTTTTCAGTTCATCCGCCAGTTCATGGGTGGCAAGATCCAGGATGCCGTCAAAATAACCCTCTGCTGTCAGCTCTTCCATGGCCGTGCCTCCCGTACCGTTGGCGTGAAAGGCGATCACCTCATATCCCATATCCTCCAGGAATTGCTTAATGGCTTCAGCCGCTTGTGTGATAAACCCGAACATGGTAAGGGCAATGCGCTTTTTCTCCCCCCTGGCCTTCCATTGGCTCTGTACCATTCCACAAATAGCCCCTGCTGCCCTGTCCAGGACGCCACCAGAGATACTGTTTACTCCAAGGAGATCCACCACACTGTGCATCATTGTGACGTCCTTAGTTCCTACGATGTTTACCATGTTCCGGGATGCCACAGTGGAGACCATGACTTTGGGAACCCCCAAAGGGAGCACCCGCATGATACTGGTGCAGAGATGAGTTCCGGTCCCACCTCCGGCTGAAATTACTCCGCAGATTCGCCCATTATCATAGAGTTCTTTAATAAGTACCTGTGCGCGCAGAAGTATGG
>JAUWMY010000343.1 GCA_030612945.1 Desulfobacteraceae bacterium | reverse complement strand
AGAGGAATAAACCCTTTTGGAGGAAGGCCTAAAAGACCTTCCTTCATTCCACTCTATACTTGCTTCCATAAAGGTTTTTAGTAACCGTTCACGGGTTCAAAGGTTCAAAGGTTGCATTCTCATCACCATACGTCATTTTGTACAAGGACTTCGAGTCTTCAATTTTGTCCCTGTCCCTAACCCTGAATCCCGCTTTCAGCGGGAAACCCTGAACCTGTGAACGCTTACTGTTTTTAACAGAGGCAGGCCTTTGTCAAGACTTCCCTTATATATCGTATACGCTCTTATGTTCCTGATCGGTCTGATAGCAATGTATTCCCTGCTCAATGCGGGAAATCCACAGAGCCTGCTCCGCCATTTTTTCCCCGACCCTAAGGATGATGTGTATATTGCTGCGGTGTCGTCAGTTCTTGTCTTCATACTGGGATTTTTTGTCTTTTTTTCCAGGGACAGGGAGGGGTTTCGACAGCTTATTGAGCTAAACGCGGCCAAAATACGTGAGTTACGCAAAAAAGGAAAAAGCGAGGAGGAAATAGCCCTTTCAATTCTCGCGGCCATGGGGAGCCACGGGGGATACAGACACAATATGGCACGCAAAAAACTGATCGTCTATCTGTCCGAGTTTACTTAGTTTCGTCCTGGAGTCTGTACATGGACTTATTAGCAAATCAGCAATGGATTATAATTGCCTTTGTGTTTTTCGGGATCATTTTCTACATTTCCTGGTTGCGATGGCGGGAGCGGAAATGGATTGAAAAGCGTTTTGGCGAAGAGCGGGCCATGGCTATGAGTTTCGGGGTCAATTACTTCGGCAGGACCACAGAGCCAGGGGCACCACGCAAGAGTAGCGGCTTCCTACTAATGTTTCCTGACAAGCTCTTCTACCGGAGCAGGCTTACCAAAATGGAACTGGAAATCCCCGGACACAGAATAACCCGCGTCTACCACGACAGGAGCCACAAAGGAACCGATCTTCACCAGTCACTAATGAAAGTGGATTTCCTGAACCATGAGGGTCAGGAAGATACCGCTGCTTTCAAGGTGCCTTACCCTCCCCAGTGGATCCAGGCAGTTGAAACCACGCTTGTCAGGAAAAAGCGGAATGATGCCACCAATTAGGTGTCAACATTGTTTCATAATGACTCCAGGGCCTGACAACGCTCTTCCCTTTTTTTAGCGATTTTTCTGAACAGCCTTGGAATGTCTGCCATTAGACCATCCGATAATTGAGCTGCCTTGAGATAGAAATTCTTTATTGTCTCTTCTATCTCACGAGCTTTCTTTCCCGCTTCAGAGGAATCAGCATCCTCCGGGAGTTGTGTTTCAAAATTACAGTCGTCAGTATCCAGTCCCTGAAAAGCATAATTGGACTCAAGCGTGTCTGTTATTACTCCATAATAAGTTCGCTTTATATTCTTTTCAAATTTGCTGTTTTCCTTATTCCAGGACAGGAAGATGCTTTCTAATTCAGGATATTTTTCCGCATAGTTCCTGTAAAACGACGCGGAATCGTTTTCTATCTTAGATACAAAGCTCATTACGCCAGCCATTGTGTTTAATTTCATTAGAACCACCTGGTAATTACTATCTTAGGGTCAGTAAAAAATCGGATTACATCCCTTCCCTGGCCGTGCAGTGTGCCGAAAAAGGAGTCTTTTCTGCCTCCAAAGGGGAAAAAAGACATGGGGGCAACAATACCCACATTGATACCAATATTCCCGGCGTTTACATCATGCTGGAACTGCCTTGCCCATTTGCCGTTATTAGTAAAGATGGAGGAGGCATTCCCATAGGGGTTGTCATGGATTATGTCTATGGCCTCATCCAGGTCCTTAGCCCTGACCACGCTGGCTACTGGCCCAAAGATCTCCTCCCGGGCAAGGCTCATATCAGGGGTCACATTTTCAAAAATAGACGGATTAAGGAAACATGCTTCCGGGACGTCCCCAACCAGGTTAAGCTCCCTGCCGTCCAGGGTCAGTTTTGCGCCTTCTGCAATTCCTTTTTCTATTACCCCAACAACCCGTTGCTTTGATTCCGCATTCTGCACCGGGCCCATCTGCACGGATTCGTCCAGACCATCCCCTACTCTTATTTTTGAGGCACCTTCCACAAATCTGTCCATGAATCGCTTGTAAGCCTCATCATCTCCAACCACAAGAAGATTGCCCCCTGCAAGGCATCTCTGGCCAGCATTTCCAAAAAAGGAAGCCGATAAGCTTACCATGGTCGACTCCTCAAGCACAGCATCCGGCATAATAACGACATAGTTCTTGGCCCCTGCCTGCACAATAACCCTCTTGCCGGTCTCACCGCATTTCCGGTAAATTTGCCTCCCCACTGGTGTGGAGCCCACAAAGGTCACTCCCTTCATGTCCGGGTTGTCCATCAGGGCTTCGGCTGCCTCGTTGGCGCCATTCACCAGATTAACCACTCCGGGGGGAAGGTCAATCTCTTCCAGCAACTTAAATAGATCAACCTGACTCATAGGGGTCCGGGGGGATGATTTGACCACAAAGGTGTTTCCACATGCAATGGCAAAGGGTAAAAACCATAAAGGGACCATAAACGGGAAGTTAAAAGGGGCAATGCAGCAGAAAACCCCAAGAGGCTGGTTTATGGCATATTCATCAATACCGTGGGCAATATCTTCCAGATTGTAACCCTGCATCAGCGAGGGTATGCCCGAGGCCACTTCTATCATCTCGATCCCGCGCCTTGTCTCTCCACGGGATTCATCTATGGTTTTTCCATGTTCGGTGGTCTGGACAATGCTGAGTTCGTTGAAGTTGTCCTCCATAAGTTCTATCAGACGGTGGAGGTACCTCGCCCTGGCAACAGGCGGGGTGTTCCTCCAGTCAGGATAGGCATCCTGTGCGGCCTTGACCGCGGCATCCGCGTCTGCCTTAGTGGACATTGGTACCTCAGAGAGGACAGTACCGCGTGCAGGGTTTATTATCTCAACGAATTTATCTGTTGAAGCATCAATCCACTCCCCGTTAATAAAATTCTGTAATCTTTTTACTGTCATTGTCGATCCTCCTTTTTTCGTTTTATCTCATGTTCGCTCGGGCCACTCGTCAATGAGGGCTACCAGTGCGAGACTTTCCTATCCATTTTAAAATGAAATGGAAGATATCATCTGCCTACCCGTGTGTCAACTCAAACAGCAATTTGGACGCGACTTTCCGATTGACATTATTTGCCATTTTACCTATAAAATCCGTAAATAAGAATAATCAATATAGGGTCTGTTTTCTTTATAAACCTAACAGTTCATATTTTCTCCTTTTCTTTTGATGAGGAAAGGGGATGTGCAAAAAGAAAGAAGGTGGATTATGGATTTTACCCTTTCCATGGAGCAGGAGATCCTGCGGAGTTCTGTCCGTGATTTTGCGGAAAAGGAGATTAAACCGGTCGCCAGAGAGCTGGATGAAAAAGAAGAGTTTTCCTATGACACAATGCGAAAGATGGGAGAACTGGGCCTTTTCGGCATGTTTGTCTCTGAGAAGTACGGTGGTCAGGGCATGGATTACGTGTCATATATCATCGCAACAGAGGAGATCGCCAGGGTGGACGGTTCTCACGCGGCAACTGTGGCAGCAGGTAATTCTTTGGGAATCGGGCCTCTCTATTATTTTGGAAATGAGGAACAGAAACAGAAGTACCTTCCGAAGCTTTGCACCGGTGAGGCCCTTTGGGGCTTTGGCTTGACCGAACCCAATGCCGGCTCAGATGCCGGCAACTCCAAAACTACCGCAGTCCTGGAGGACGACCAGTGGGTGATTAACGGCAGCAAAATATTTATTACAAATGCATCGACCAAAATTACATCGGGGATAACATCTCTTTGCCGTACAGGTACGCGACACGATGGCAGGCCTGAACTTTCATGCATC
>JAUWMY010000047.1 GCA_030612945.1 Desulfobacteraceae bacterium | reverse complement strand
TGGATTTCCATTTTTTACGCAATTTCTAAGGTTTTTGTTACATTAAATGATATCTACAAAAAATGGAAATCCGTTTATTTGAGATGTTCAAATGTCAGGGATTCCCTTAAAGTGGTTGGTAATGCATTCGCAAAAAGCGGTCTTGATATTCCAGCTATTCCCGGAATCGATGTGAGACCGGAAATGTATGAAAAGGCATTTGAAGCCTTCATTATAAAAGTCTTTGGAACAAAATAATGGCTGAACAGGTAAGCAGTTTAAAAACAGATGTTAAGTATAAGTATACTCCTATTGGTAAGATACCTGTGGATTGGGAGGTAGTACAGCTAAAAGATATTTCGAAGAAATTTTTTAACGGAGGAACACCTGATACAACAAATAGGGACTATTGGGATGGCAATATTCCCTGGGTCACAGGGGCAGATTTTGAAAACCAGCAAATTAGTCAAATAAGACATTATATTACTAATGAAGGAGTCGATAACAGTGCCACAAATATCATTTTAAAGGGGAGATTATTGGTTGTTACCAGGAACGGTGTCGGCAAACTTGCTATTGCGCCATTTGATATTGCTATCAACCGGGATATAACCGGCATTATACTTGATCAAGAAAAAACACTGACAAATTATCTTTACTGGTATCTCAACTATAGTAAAAATCGGCTAAAAGCCCTCATTCAAAGGACATCAATAAATGGTTTGCTTAGAGCAGACTTGGAATCATTTGTTGTTTCATTACCACCGATTTCCGAACAAAAAAAGATCGCTGAAATTCTGGCCACAGTCGATGATGAAATTCACAAAACAACTCAGATTATCGATAAGACAAAAGAGCTGAAAAAGGGCCTAATGCAAAGGCTTCTCACTCGCGGGAACGGGCATATCCCCTGGGTGACAGGAGCAGATTTTGAAATTCGGGGAACATCGATAAATAGTTTGCCGAGAGAAAATTTAGAATCGTTTCTTATCCCTCTACCCCCGGCCAAGGAGCAGAAGGAAATCGCCGAAATCTTGTCTTCAACCGACGATGAACTTGAAACGGAATCAAACCACAGGGACCAGCTAATTTTATTGAAAAAAGGATTAATGCAGGTACTGTTAACAGGAAAACTTCGTGTAGCATGGCCTTCAAACAGGGATATTAAGTTAGTTCGCCAAGATATTGCTGATATTATACCACCATAATCTCGACGGTTTTCCCATTTCGGGACAGGAAGGCAGTGTTTCGATAGGTGAAATGGTTTAGGCAGTTTCCTGGAAGAGATCATGATTCAAGGAATTTTACCATGCTTACAAGTAGCCTGTTTATGGGCGTTGAAATGCCGTGTCGCTTTCCGAGACGGATAACTGCTCCGTTAAGAACCTCGATTTCCGTCGGCATCCCTCTATCAAGATCGGCCTTTAGCGATGGCACATTGTCACGGCCGAGGTAGCGGTTCATTTCTTTGACAGTGATGTCAATACTGACACCTTCAGCTTTGGCGACCTGACGGACTTCAGATAAAACGAGTTCTTTGGCAGGATTGAGGACGTCTTGAGCAATCTGGCGATTACCAGCGTTCAGGATGCCGGCAAAGGGGTTGGCAATGCAGTTGATGGCAAGTTTAAACCACTCCATTTCTTTAAAGTTCTTTGCCAGTTCACACTTAACCGTCGACCCTTCCAACAGATTACACAAGCTCTCAGTTACGGCTGATGGTCGAAGGTGAATGGTACCAGGAAAGTAGCGCACTTTGCCGGGAGAGGGACTATTGGCCCCAAAAAACAAAAGCCCTCGATCCACGGGGCGGTCAAGCCCGTGAGCTATAATCTCCTCAGGGCCGATTCCGTTTTGAAGGGCAATAATGCCAACCTCAGGGCTGCACTTAGGCCGCAACCAGAGTAAGGTTCTATCCAACAAGGGCACTTTTATCGTCATCAAGACGATATCCCTTTCCTCCAGTGCCGGAACCTGATCCGGGGAAATTACCCTTACTGGAACGTTTGATGGCTTCTCATCCTCGATTTGAAAAAAAAGACCATTCTTTTGGACTTCTTTTGCATGGACACTGCTGCCCACCAGATAGGTCTCAATTGTCTGGTTTTGCTGGATAATTGCAGCGAGTACTGAACCCACGGCACCAGCCCCAACGATCCAGCAACGCTCACGGGGTTGCATATATAATACCTCAAAGAGTAGTTAGTGCCTGAACGAGAACTACGTTCAGGCACTATTTTAGATTTTGGATTGTGGATTTTGGCCTGCCCTCCCCGTCCCCTTTTCACGGTCTCAAAGGCCGATGGATACTTCAGGTCCTGATTTTTTACCACCGGGGGGAACTTCCAGTCAAGCCATTTGGCCTCTCAGATAGGGAGCTGTTAAAGTCAAACGGAATGCAGTCTATAAAATCCCCCTCAATCCCCCTTTAGTAAAGGGGGGCTTAAGTTTTTCCCCTCTTTGAAAAGGGGGGTTAGGAGGGATTTTGAAATCAAAGACATTTCATATTAAAATCCTTCTGTTAAATGCAATTTTGGTAACATCTCAATAGGTTCGGGCATTCCACCTGCTTCCCCCTTTTGCAAAGGGGGATTGGGGGGGATTTTTCTAATTCAGCCCGGATTTATTGAGAACTTAACAATTTTGAACCTTGAATCCCGCTTTCAGTCCCGCCTTTAGCGGAAAACCTCTGAACCCATGAACAGTTACGATCATTTAAAAATAAGACTAAAGAAATCAGCTTACCTCGCCGATAATACGAGAGAATACCAAACGGCAACGGTTTATATTCTCTCTGCAAGGATTAAGGTCCTCTCTTAACCTGGGCGGTTGTTTCATTTCATAACCTTTGTCGATACATATGGTGACTCCAATTTTAAAAACCTTGGAAAGGGGGCTGTATGAAAAATCATTACAACATCGTCTTTGAAGGGAAAACTGTACCAGGAAAAGAGATCGACACTGTTAAAAAGGCTCTTATGAACATACTTAAAGCCGATGACCAGAGCATTGACCGTCTATTTTCCGGCAAACGTGTGTTGATTCGAAAAAACGTGGAAGCGGGAACTGCCAAAAAGTTCCTAAAGGCATTCGAAGACGTCGGGGCCGTCTGCAATCTCGAGCAAGTAAAGGTATCGGGTGAAGTAAGTGCATCCAATCAACATGAAGGGGTAGAAACGACGGAAGCAGATTCCGGTAAAAACCAGGCAGTACCAGTATCCGCTCAACCCGCCAGAACCGCTGATGGAGGAGAAATGATAATCACCAATATTGAAACTGTACCAGGGAAAAGCATTGTGGAGCATTTTGGACTGGTTTCCGGCAGCACAATCCGGGCTAAACATCTGGGAAAAGATTTGATGGCCGGCCTCAAAAACCTGGTGGGGGGGGAACTCAAGGGTTACACCCAACTGCTACAAGAGTCCCGAAAACAAGCTATGGAGCGCTTGATTGAGCAGGCCCGCCAGTTCGGGGCGAACGCCATCGTCAACATCCGGTTTTCTACATCCTCTGTTGCACAGGGCGCAGCCGAATTGTACGCCTACGGTACAGCCGTCCGCGTTGAATAGAAGGAGACCATCAATGTATGACCTGATTATTTTTCTGATCCTGATTGCGGTCGGATACATAGCCGGTACCCTGGCGGAAAAACGGCACTACCGTTCCATCCGGAAGCGGGAAAACGCATTTCTTAACCTGCCAGCCGTGACCATGAAGGGTTTCGACTACCCTGCTGAAAAGGTGAGATCGGCTAAAATGGTCTATGGAAGTGCAGTGATTTCAATAGATTATTTCAAACGAATGCTCGCGGGGCTTCGTAATATCTTCGGTGGCACGGTTAAGTCTTATGAAACCCTCATTGACAGGGCTCGTCGGGAAGCCCTCCTGAGAATGAAGGAAATGGCCGGGAGTGCTACTGTGATTGTGAATGTCCGCATCGAAACATCCACTATCGGCAAAAGAGCCAACAAAAAGGGCGTGGGGTGTCTGGAGGCAATAGCATACGGAACTGCCCTTACAGTAGAAGGGTAGATGAAGTATACACCCCGTCAGGCTGAGTCCAATGTGAATGTGACACCCACCTCACCCATACGAGAGTTTTTTGTGCTTATGGGTGGGTTATTGGGCATTGTGATCCTCATCTACATTGTGCTCGGGTTGGCAGTAAACCTGATTGTGCCGCACATCTCAGTAGATCTTGAGAAAAAAATGGCAGCGCCCTTTATCCGGTCCATGAATGCACAGGATGCGGATACCACCTGCCAGCATTACGTGCAGGCCTTGATAGACGATTTACAGGGGCGCTGCACCGCCCTTCCCTACCACTTCCAGGTCCATGTCCGGAAAGCACCAACCATCAACGCGCTGGCATTGCCGGGCGGCCATATTATCGTATTCACCGGGCTCTTAGACAAGGTGACATCCGAAAACGAACTGGCCTTTATTCTTGCCCATGAGATGGGCCACTATGCCCATCGGGATCATCTCCGGGGTCTGGGTCGGGCCGTTGTGTTCATGACGATTTCTACCTTCCTGTTTGGCCCTGAAAGTGGCGTCAGCAGAATGGTAGCACGTGGACTGAGCATGACGGAGATGAGTTTTTCCCGAAGTCAGGAAACTCAGGCAGATGAGTTTGCCCTGGAAACATTGAATTGTGCCTACGGACACGTCGCAGGTACAACTGATTTTTTTGAAAAAATTCCCAGGGAACAGGACCCTGGCAGGTTCGGGCATTATTTTGCTTCTCACCCGGAAAACCGCCTGAGAATTTCCCACCTCCGAGATATAAGCCGTGATCGAGGTTTCAAGCTGGCCGATCGCAAACCACTGCCCGAAGCAATAAAACGGTCCAAGGACTCAACCCCCGGAAAACCCTCACCTTCCGCATATCCATAAGCTGTCTAAATAAAAGGTCTTATCACGCATTTTGCCCATTATTGACATACAGCCTCAATTTCATTATACTTCTCCCCAAATGTGACGATATCGTAAAAACCAAAAATTTACAGCATTACCCAAGATGATTTAACCATAACCTTTTTAAATAATTAGCAATTTCTGAATCAATGTAAAAAGGACTGTATGCATGGGCATCATGCATGGGCATCATGCATGGGCATCAAATGTAAGCCGAAAAAAGGAGGATTGAAGAAATGAAAAAACCTCTTGTTTGTCATATTGTTATGGTGCTGAGTTTTATTGCACTCGGTATCCTGATTCACAGCAATTCCTCTGCCGAAGTGATTCAGATTTTTCCCAGCCCGGAGGGTGGAAACATCAAGACCCTGGCTATAAATCCTAATACCCCGAGTACGCTTTATGCTGGTACAGGCGGTGGTGGGGTGTTCAAAAGCACGAATGGGGGGGGGATACATGGACTGCTGTGAACACCGGCCTGACCAGTTTTTATGTTCAATCCCTGGCGATAAATCCTGTCACACCCAACACGTTATATGCGGGTACACTTGGAGGCGGCATATTCAAAAGCACGGATGGAGGGGATGGAAGCTGCTTCATTGCGACTTCAAGCCACAGCTTATCCTGGGGGCCCTAGGCAGTCTTCCGCATATTGTTACTGAAGGGATTTTCCTAAGGGCTTGCGTAAAAATAACTTCACAGAATTGGCGCCCAAATTTAGGTCAGATTTGGCTGCGGCGATTGAGCAAATCCACAGGAATATAGTAGTACTATTTCGAGGATTTTGCGATTGAGGCGCAGGCAAAGATGGGCTGAAGATGGGATGCGAAAATGTGAAGTTATTTTTGCGCAAGCCCTAAGACTGTAGCTCACACCTTCCTGCAACCAGACTCATCATGGGAAGAACGTGCATTTCAGGAAATGCGAACTGTTTTTCAGGCTGGAAATTCTTGCATTTGGGACTGTTGAACGTAAGTCCTGAATAAGTTCGGGCGGAATTTATCCGTAAGGATTTTATAAAAGGCTCACGACTAAACTCCGAAAAGCTATACAACCGTTGTCATTCGCTTAAGGCATTAATTCGGTTGTGAGCGCCCGAACTGGTACATTGAGCAGTCACTGCTGAACGTGCTGAAACCCCAGGGCATCCTACGATCTAGAAGATAATAAGGTGGTCCTCTGGCATGGAAAGTGCATTATTTTATACTGTTCTTATGTCTCAACCTGGCACAGAATACTTTAAAAATCCATGCATTTGTCTATAATAACAGGTAACCAATACTCCATTACTCCACTACTCCGATGTGTATTTCCAGACAAAGCCGAAGATTTTGAACACATTCTCCGAGTAATAGGCTAGTCGGAGACCCACAGAAAATGGTTTTCAAGGATGAAACAAAATCGGTAACAAAGAGGGAAGAATGGTAACAAATGTTAACCTTACTAACTCGAATTATCGTATCTGGGCCTTGACAAGCAAACTGAGATACATGATACCCGCTCTGCTGATCATTTTGAACATTATCGGATGGCTTTGGCTAGTGCAGCATAAAAACCAGATTGAAGGCATAGCCATCACAACCTTTCAGCATACACAGTTGGAAATCGTTCATGCAGTGGCGCGTAGTGTCAGCAGCTATGTGGCTCACGAGGTAGTGCGGAAAGAACAGCCTGCTATATCTGAAATTGAGCAGGAGGTATTCAAAAGATTCGTTGAGCCCATACTCATCCTCGATAACGGCGATGCCTGGATATATGCTCCCGATCATGTTGTGTTTGATCTCAGCTCTGATTTTCCTGACATATACAGGGGAAAGAGCATGGCAGAGATATTTGCGATACAGGCTGAAAAAGGAGCTTCCCATTATGAGGAGATGACTGAAGCAGTGATGTCGGCTCAAGAAGGTGTTGGTTGGTACATCTGGCTCCCGGAGAAAGGAAAAGAGATTGCAGCCTGGACCCCGGTCCGGGTTGCCGGTCGAACATGGACGGTCGGACTTTCCACTCCTCTGCCTGAGATTTTGGCAGCAACCGGTGCTTCTCACCACACAAGAACATACTTTGGCCTTATGGGGGTTGCCTCAGTTCTTACAGTGTTCCTTGTGTTCTCTTGGTTTATTGCGCACCTGATTGGCAGAAAGCAGGAAGAGGCACTGCGGGAATCGGAAGAAAAGTATCGACTTTTGGTGGAAAATGCCAACGATGCCGTCTTTGTTGCCCAGGATGATGTGGTCAAGTACGCAAATCCAAGCACATTGCGCATCACAGGATACTCCGGGGAGGAACTAACTCAAATCCCGTTTGTTAACCTTATCCATCCTGAAGATAGAGACATGGTCTTCCGAAGACACATACGAAGACTAAAAGGTGAAAAGGTTACCAGCAATTACTCATTTAGATCCATAAACAAAACTGGTGAGGAGTTATGGCTGCAGATCAATTCCGTGCTCATCTCATGGAAAGGCAGGCCTGCTACTCTCAACTTCGTGAGAGACACTACGTCGGAAAAAAGGCTGGAAGCACAGCTTATGGATGTTCGAAAAATGGAGGCATTGGGCACCCTTGCCGGTGGCATTGCCCACGACTTCAATAATCTCTTGATGGGTATTCAGGGGCGTACTTCCCTGATGCTTATGGATACTGATTTTTCTCAACCACATTACGAGGACCTCAAAGGAATAGAGAATATTGTTAAGAGAGCAGCGAGTCTAAATAATCAACTGCTGGGCTTCGCCAGAAAAGGGAAGTACCAGGCCAATCCGACTGATTTGAACAAATTGGTTCACAAAACTTCCCAAATGTTCGGTGAAACAAACAAAGATGTTAGAATAAATGCAAAATTCCAGGAAGACCTCTGGACGGTGGAAGTGGATAGTAGTCAGATTGAACAGGTTCTGTTTAGCTTATTTTTTAACTCCCATGATGCTATGCCCGGCGGCGGAGAATTATGTCTTCAAACGGAAAACGTAACACTCGACGAGAGCTTTACTGAACCTGATCAATTGACCGCCGGAAAATACGTAAAGATGTCCGTAACCGATACCGGAGTGGGCATTGATGAGGCTATCAGAGAGAGAATATTTGAGCCGTTTTTTACGACCAAAAGAATGGGCAGGGGAACGGGTCTAAGCCTTGCCTCTGCTTATGGTATCATAAAAAATCACAGCGGCATGATTCACGTTTACAGCAAAAAGGACGAAGGAACTACCTTTAGTATTTATCTTCCTGCTTCAGAAAAAGAAGTTATTGAACAAAAGGCGTTACCTGAAGAATTCTTTCGGGGAACAGAGACCGTTCTCCTGGTAGATGATGAAGACATGATTATTGATATTGGTGAAAAGATTCTGAAAATGATGGGCTATGATGTGATGACAGCAACAACTGGCAGAGACGCATTAGAGCTTTATAAGGAAAACCAGGTTAAAATCGACCTTGTAGTCCTGGATATGATCATGCCGGGAATGAGCGGTGGTGAGACCTATGACAGGTTGAAAGGGATCAATCCAAATGTCAAGGTGCTCCTTTCAAGCGGATATAGTATGGATGGGCAGGCAAGTGAAATATTAAAGCGCGGATGCAACGGGTTTATCCAGAAACCGTTTAGAATGAGGCATTTATCTCAAATAATAAGGGAGATCCTGGACAAGGAGTAAACCCAGATGGCTCTTAGCGGATTAGTGTGAAAACCAGGTCGGGAACATAGCACAAAAGCATTGTAGGGTCGGGTTTTATACCCGACCGGGGTTGCGGTGGCATATAAAATGCCACCCTACATGATGTGAGCAAAGGCTTTAACACTAATCAGCGATGAGCCACGCAGGTAAACTCATCGGTTTGCCAGTCTCCCTCTTTTTTCCTGCAAAGAGGCACAGTAACAGTTGGCTCAACCAAGTCCTTGATCGAGAACTTTAGACAATTTGAAAATGTTAAATATTATCTTGAACTTCCCCGCTGCAAGCGGGATAAATAGGCACTTTAGTTCACTTTAGTCACTTTAGATCACTTATGGCCAAACAATTACTCAACTGGTAGAATCTTATTATGGTACCACAACCCGAGGTAGTGGTTTAGGCCGATTAATTAATCTACGGGAGGTAAAATGAGATGACACTTAGTCAAGTCATCGTATGGTTAGTTGTAGGCGCATTGGCAGGCTACTTTACAGGAATTATTGTAAAACGAACAAAGAAGGGGTTTGGACATCTTACCAACCTTGGAATTGGATTGGTTGGAGCCCTGATTGGAGGGGCCATTTTCAATCTGTTCAATATTGATTTTGGTCTTGGCGATGTGGCAATCAGTTTGAAAGACCTGATCTCTGCGTTTATAGGCTCATTGATCCTCTTGCTGGTGATATGGGTGGCACGAAGACGGAGGAAAAACAAGCCCTGATACCCTAATTGAGTGATGCTCAATTAGGTCGTATTGGGTATTGGTTATCAGGTGTTTCACGACTAATCTTATATTACTAAACTGATAGAGATATAAAAAATATTCCTCTAAACCAATACCCAGTACCGGATACCAAGTACCAACTCAATTGAGGTGATAATACGGAGTGAAAGGCCATGACTTATCCGATTGTGCTCGCCCATGGCGTGTGTCGTTTTGACGCCTTGTTGAACAACGCCCTGGACCTCGACAATAACGATGATCCGGAGCTTGACAACCTGCACTACTTCAAAGGCATACGGACTATGCTTAAGAAGAAAGGATATGTCGTTTATCATTCCAAAGTTGCCTGGGCAGCAGGGGTAGAGAAACGGGCCGAGGACCTAAAAGAAAACCTGTTGAAAATTCTTAAGGAAACACGAGCGGAAAAAATCAACATTATCGCACATAGCATGGGTGGGCTGGATACGCGTCACATGATGTTTAATGATCGTAATGATGGAGAGATCTATCAGAGTGTAGCTTCACTTACTACGATTTCTACCCCTCACGAGGGATCTCCATTCGCCGACTGGGGGCTTGATAACCTCACTCCTCTGCATTTATTAATCCAAAAGCTGGGGGTGGACTTGAGCGCTTTGAAGGATCTAAGGACAGATACATGCAAAACGTTTAATGAACATCAGGATGTCAAAGAATTCGAAATGAAATGTAAGGGTACGATAAAGTTCCAGACCTATGCTGGAAAGCAGGATTTTTGGGGTGTCTTTACTGGACTCAAGATCCCCTTTGAGATAATCAGAAAGACAGAAGGTGAAAATGACGGTATGGTTTCAGTTAGGTCAGCCAGATGGAGAGATGAATATTTCAAGGGAACACTCGATAAAACTGATCATCTCAATGAGATGGGGTGGGGGGCCCCTGATCAACTTTTAGCTGATGAAAGCCCGGACGAGTTGCTTGCCCGTATACACAGCTTTTATGCCGGGATTGCGGAACAACTGCCTTAAAAGTGTCTAAAGTGAACTAAAGTTAAGGAGTCGCTTCGCTCCACTCACGAGTGGAAGACACGAGACAAAAGCTCAGGCCTCGACGAAATATCATTATTTTAAATAAGTTTTAGAAATTCCGAGACGTCTATTTAGAGGAGGTAACACATGGATACGTTTAGAGACAATAGAAATATGCACGGCTGGATACCCATTTGCCTAAGAATGTGGCTTCTTTGCATTTTCACACTCTCCATCATGGCCGGGTTTGATGGGGGGGCATTTGCTAAAAGTGAAAAAGCCAAGGGAGAAGATGTGTCGAAAGCCAATGTATTAAATCGGTATGGCAAGGCTGTCGGCTCAGTTGACGAAAATGGGACTGTATTCAATCTATACGGGAGGTCGGTGGGATCCGTTGATTCCGGCGGGACCATATTCAATGTCAGCAAGATAGCGATTGGGAATATTGATGCCGATGGGAAATTATGGAACCAGTCCGGCACCACTCTTGGCTCAGTTGATACAAATGGTGATGTATTCAATCGCAACGGGAGGAAAGTCGGAAGCGTTAAAGCATCTGGAGACACCGTATTGATTGGAGGGGCTGCCCGGTTGTTGTTACTAAAGTAGCGGCCAAAAACAAGTGGCTTTAGAATCGAAGATTTAGAAAACGTATTGAGCAACTAAGATCCGAACTCGTGTTGAGTCAAGAGCAGACCCCTTAATAATTGGAATGGACGGGGGGTACCGGA
>JAUWMY010000453.1 GCA_030612945.1 Desulfobacteraceae bacterium | reverse complement strand
TGGGGTGGGAGGATTCGAACCCCCGAATGCGGGCTCCAAAAGCCCGTGTCTTACCGCTTGACGACACCCCAAAATTAATTGCCTATTTTCGATTGACGATTGACTATTTGAAGGACATCTTTAACTATTCAGGTTGTCAGGTTCAGGGTTCACGGGTGTTTCGCCTGCGGCGGCGGAATCGCATTTTTCATATTACTTCACATAGTTGATGAACCTATGAACGGCAACAGTTACGCGCAATGTGCAACCCCTCGGTATCTCAAAACCGTGCAGTTTTCATCACTTAACCTTGAACCCCTGGCCCAGACCTGGCTTTCCTCTCCCGTTGCGTAGAAACTCCTGGCGTAGAATTCAGTGCGATCGTTTCAAAAATGCATATCAAGTCGCGCCTCCCGATCCCGTCCAGGTCTCGGGACGGGGAGGGCAGGCGTGAACCATTGAACTTTGAACCTGAGTTACAGTCCCTCTACAACAAAGATTTCTCCCAGATCTTTAGAAATCAGGTTTTTTTTTGCTATCAGGGCCTTATCTTTGGATTTAAAAACACCGAAGACGCTGGGTCCGCTTCCTGACATCAAAGCCCCTTCAGCCCCTTGATCCATCAAAGCCTTTTTGATACTGTCTATGATAGGAAAATGAAAACCTGTAACCGTCTCTAAATCATTTTCCAGGATACGACTGATCTCAAAACGATCTTTTCTCAACCAAGTTACAATATATTGGTACTCCCCTTTTGTCAACTTTAATTTCAGATTCCCGTAGACCCATGCAGTGGAAACCTCAAGGGCTGGCATCACAATAACATACCAGAATTTTGGCCATTTTTCTATTGGCTCCAAGATTTCCCCTATCCCTTTGGCAATGCACGGTCTGTTCAGCAAAAAGAACGGCACATCCGCTCCCAAACAGACAGACAGGTCGGCGAGCTCTTGCGGTGTGAGGGGATTGGACCACATCTCATTCAGGCCCTTCAAGATGAAAGCCGCGTCGCTGCTTCCACCGCCCAAGCCGGCTGAAACCGGAATATTTTTGGTAAGTTTTATGGAAATCCCCCGGGGGGTACCGGCTTTGGAAAAAAAGGCTGAAGTAGCCCGATAGACCAGGTTTTCCTTATTGTTGGGTACTGAAAGGCCCTGGCAGGAAAGCATAATCCGCCCGGGGCGGATTAATTCTAACTCGATATGGTCAAATAACCCGACAGGCACCATGATGGAAACCAGTTCATGGTATCCGTCTGCCCGACGACCTGTCACCTTTAACCGTATGTTCAGTTTGGCGGGCGCTAAGAATTGACGATTTTTGATTGACGATTGACTATTAGGGCTAAACTTCTCGGTCTTCAAATCATCAATCGTCAATAGTCAATAGTCAATCCCAGCATTTATTCCCGTACTTTTATTGTTAAGTAAAGGGTAGTGCCGCTCCGATTGAGCAGGAAAAGGATTGTATCTCCCTCCTCGTATTTCTCAATCTTTCGGTTGAACTGCTCCAGGTCCTTCATAGAAACCTGGTCCACCTCAAGGATGATATCACCCGGTCTCATGCCTGCTTCGCCTGCGGGACTATTGCTTTCAACTTGAACCACAACAAGACCACTTGTTTCAGATAGCCCGAAATTTCTTGCAAGCTCCGGTGTGACCACTTTCACCATGAGGCCGAGATTGGGGGAGACTTCGCTAACCACCGGGGATTCATCTTCTTCTTTGAGCTCCCCGGTCTTCACCTGAAGACTCTTTTTTTTACCTTTTCGAATGAGCTCCAACGTCACTTTTTTCCCCACAGGTGTGGACGCCACGATATAGGGAAGATCATGCATCTCCTTAATGTCTTCCCCGTCAAAGGAGACAATCACGTCCCCCCGCTTGATGCCCGCCTCCTCTGCCGGCCCTCCTGCTGTCACATCTGCTACTAAGGCTCCTTTTTCGTCTTTGAGACCCAGTTTCTCCTTCAGATCAGGGGTGATTTTCTGGATCATCACACCCAACCAACCCCTGACCACTTTTCCCTTCTTTAGCTGTGGCAGGAGGTCTTTGGCCATATTTATGGGAATGGCAAACCCGATCCCGACGCTTCCGCCACTCCGAGACAGGATGGCTGTATTGATCCCGACCACCTCTCCTGCGGTGTTGAGAAGTGGCCCCCCACTGTTTCCCGGGTTGATGGAGGCATCGGTCTGGATGAAATTGTCGTAGGATCCAGCACCAATATCCCTGTACTTGGCACTCACAATGCCGGCTGTTACAGTGGCCTCCAGGCCAAAGGGATTTCCAATGGCAATCACCCAGTCCCCCACATATAACTTGTCCGAATCGCCCAGGGATAGCGGGACTAACGGATGGTCCGATTCAATACGAATAAGGGCCAGGTCGGTCTTGGTATCGCGACCAACGATTTTCGCATCATATTCTCTTTTGTCTGCCAACTTGACCTTAATTTCTTCTGTATTTTCCACAACGTGGTTGTTGGTCAAAATAAAGCCATCCTTGTCGATGATAAACCCTGATCCGAGGCTTTGCTGTCTATAATCCCTGGGAATCTGGTCTCCAAAGAATCGTTCAAAAAAGTCTTTAAAAGGGTCCTGGGGGCCAAGGGGCCCGCCAAAAGGCGCCGGGCCACGCTTTCCCCTTTTTATTACTTTTACTGTACTGATATTCACCACTGATGGGCTGGCTTTCTTCGCCAGTTGGGAAAAAGATCCAGGGGCAGCCGGCAGCACCGAGCTGGTTTGGGCCTCTACCATTGAAAACGAGCCTAACAGTGTAGCGACAAGAAAACCGGTTATCAGGCAAAAAAGAGTCCAGCCAGTGATGTATATTATTTTCCCATAGTGTTTGTTATTTTCCATGATACAATTCTCATCTCCTTAAGTCTTGCGCTTTATTGCGTAAGCGTTCACAGGTTCAGGGTTCAACGTTCAGGGTTAGGGACAGGGGCAAAATCGAAGACACGAAGTCCTCGTAAAAAATGCTGGTTTTGCCACATAATTGCCAAATACCAAGTTCCAGACCCGCCTGCCTCGCCTGTCATGTACGGAACGGGCATATCCCAAGAGGTCGGCAATGGCGGACAGGTTTGTGGGGATGTGGAAGAGGTCGGTTTTCCCGTACAAAACGTCTACAAAATGACGTATGGTGATGAGAA
>JAUWMY010000023.1 GCA_030612945.1 Desulfobacteraceae bacterium | reverse complement strand
CGTAACTGCTGCCGTTCATAGGTTCATCAACTATGTAAAGCAATATGAAAAATACGACCCCGCCGCTCGAAGATGCCGCTTGCGATGCGGTGAGGCTAAATCCCGCTTTCAGCGGGAAACCCTCGTATGTGACTCGGCAAGGCCAGCGTCACTTTTTTGATCAAACTGGCAACTTCGGTGGCCAGAGGCGGCGCTGAACGTTGAACCCTGAACCTGTGAACGCTTACGGTTTGTAATTCCTCGCTGTATTCTCATTTACATTTTTTACATAGTCAATAGCCCTCATTGCAAGTAGAATATGTTGAAATCAGCAATTCGGCAATTCTAATTATGGTTTTCATCTGGCAGGACCGCGGGGTCTCTTTTTAAAGGCCGCAAAAAACTGCATCATTCGATTTAACGGCAGCGTAGCCTTGAAATTCGTTATAGGACAGCCCCTAAGGAGGGACTCTGTTACAACTGCCGTCTTCTCTGCCTGCTCGGAGCCTTTATTCAAAGCCACGGGGGCGTTCGACAAGCTGTGGTAGAATTTGTCTTGCGGCCTTTAAAAAGAGACCCCACGGCCGTGCATTAGCAAGGCCTAACGGTCATAATGAGAATTGCTCGCAATTTTAGACACTTGAAAATGAGCCCTGAATCACATATTATTTAGTGCCCGACCGAAAACTGTTATTTTTCGATCAGACACTATTTACCAAAAGG
Organism: Desulfobacteraceae bacterium; assembly: GCA_030612945.1. Classification (GTDB taxonomy): domain Bacteria; phylum Desulfobacterota; class DSM-4660; order Desulfatiglandales; family Desulfatiglandaceae; genus 4484-190-2. The sequence goes on along the minus strand of JAUWMY010000023.1, from coordinate 12,891 downwards.
ATCTCTAAAAGATGATACCTCGAAAGATGGAACGTGTTCAAACAGGCCTTGATCGTATCAGGTTAGGTCTCTGGAAACAGCTAAAAGGGTATAAACTGGGCCTGCTCTCCAATCAGGCTTCCTTGGACAGCATGTTCAACGGGGCCAACGAAGTTATCTCTCGTCTGCTTCCCGGGCAGTTGAAGGCCCTTTTCGGACCCCAGCATGGCTATGGTGGTGAAGACCAGGATAATATGGTCGAGACCGACCATGCCTACGACAATGCTTCGAAAATACCGGTATTCAGCCTTTACGCCGAGAAAAGGGAACCTCTCCCTCATATGCTTGAGATGATGGACATTTTGATCATCGACCTTCAGGATGTAGGAACCCGGGTCTACACCTTTGCCTCCACCATGCTCAACTGCCTTAAGGCGGCGGCAAAGGCCGGTAAAAAAGTAATTGTCCTGGACCGCCCCAATCCACTGGGAGGCGAAGTCCTGGAGGGAAACCTCCTGCGCCCGGAACTCTATTCTTTTGTGGGGCCATACAGTCTTCCCATGCGTCACGGCCTGACAATGGGGGAAATGGCCCGGATCTTTAACGAGATATTCAGACTGGGCTGCGACCTGGAGATCATAACCATGCATGGGTGGCGTCGGGAGATGTTATGGGATAAAACCGGGTTAAATTGGATTATGCCATCTCCTAACATGCCACTTCCGGAAACGTCTTACGTATACCCGGGGCAGGTGATCTGGGAGGGGACAAACCTCTCTGAGGGGAGGGGTACGTGCAGGCCATTTGAGATATTCGGAGCTCCATACTTGGACCCGGAATCCGTAAAAGATGCCCTTGAACCGGATGGGACATGGGGCTGTTTGCTTCAGGAATACTCGTTTCGCCCAACTTTCCAAAAATGGAAAGGGGAACTCTGCAGGGGATTCATGCTGCATGTGATAGATCCCCATATTTACCGGCCCTATTTTACTTCAATCGCCATACTGAAAGCGATAATGGAAATCCATGGAAAGGACTTTAAATGGAAAAAACCGCCCTATGAGTATGAACAGGAAAAAGAGCCCATAGACCTGATCCTGGGCGACACATCATTGCGCCAGGGCCTGGAATCGGGAATTCCCCTTGCCCGTATCACACAAAGCTGGGTCGCGGATCTCGAATCATTTTCACAGTGGAGAAGGCCATACCTGCTTTACTCATAAGATTATTTCTTTTGCCCTCCTCCAATCCATTTATCAATGGCTTCTTTGTCGAATCGCCATACCCTTCCAATACGGATCGCAGGAATCTTGCCTTCTCCAGCGTACTTGCAGATAGTTATTTCATGCAACTTCAGATATTTCGCTACTTCTTTGGTTGTCATAATTTCTGGCATGATATACTCCTCTATTTTAGATTTTTACAATAAATTGCTCGACATGGTGACAAACATGAGATAACAGCTAACTCTTAATATTAATGCCTCAAAATTTCAAAGTCAATAAGGAAACGGCTAATAATCAATAAAAACACCTTAACTTTTCATATTTTATTTATAATGCATCTTTTCAAGTTCAATTCTGAAACGTTAAGGTTTAAGAGCCTATTATGAGAGTTAAGAAGTTCTTTCTTCTTATTATCCTGTCAATTTTCTGCCTTTCTTTAACGCCTGCCGCCTACCGTTCGGTTCGCTATGTTTACGATGGAGATACAATCCTTCTTGATGGGGGTGACAGCGTGCGATACATAGGGATCGACACTCCCGAAATCGACCATAAAGGCAGGAAAAGCGAATTTATGGCACAGGCTGCGAGGGATTTTAACATAAAATTGGTAAAAGGCGCTCGGGTGAAGATAGAGTATGATCAAGAAAGAAAAGATCGATACGGCAGGCGCCTTGCTTATGTATTCTTAGAAAATGGAGACATGGTTAACGCAATTTTGGTGAGAAAAGGCCTGGCCAATGTCATGCTCAAAGCCCCAAATGTCAAATACAAGACCCTGTTGCTGGATTGCCAGCGGGAAGCAATGAAAGAAAGGATCGGGATCTGGAGTAGATCCCTCGGGACAGAGGAAAAATACTATTTAGGAAACAAAAATTCTTATCGATTCCACAGGCCAGACTGCACTTTTGGAAGAAAAATGTCTAAAAACAATGTTGTCCGGTTTCAATCCCGTTATGAAGCCTTTTGGGCAGGTTACAGCCCGTGCAAACGATGCCGACCCTGAAATCAGAATTCCTCAAAGAGGGATTTTTTGATCACGGCCCTGTCATACGCACCGATAATATCCCTGCGGCTCAAAACCCCTAATAATTTTAAAGGATTATCTGGAGACACCACGGGCAAAATAGAAAAATCCTTCAAGGTGATCGTTTCAAGGGCGCTGTAGAGGTTGCTATCCAGGGCCACGGTAACCACCTCTTTTGTGGCAAGATCCTTTACCACCACAAGGTCTTTCAGGTTCTCATCAAAGACCGCACCATGATAATCAAGAAATGAGAGCATGCCTGTCAGATTGCTCTCATCATCTACAACAGGAAAGCTGTTGTATTTGCTCTTGGATATCTTCTCTGCAAATTTTCCAATGCTTAGATTTTCGGGTATGGTCTCGACTGCCGGAGTCATCACGTCTTTTACGCTTATTGCCTTTAAGACATTCACCTCTTTTCCGGCCCTGATGTTTATTCCCCTCCGTGCCAGTTTCAATGTATAAATGGATTCCTTAAAAAGCCGGCCACTTGCCAGGGAGCCTATAATGCACGCAATCATGAGTGGAAGTATTATCTTGTAGTCACCGGTCAATTCAAAGAGAATCAATATGGCACTCAAAGGTCCATGAGTTGTTGCGCTCACCACTGCTCCCATGCCCACGATGCTGTATGCTCCGGGAGAGGCTGTCATACCGGGGAAAATAGCATGAACCCCGGTCCCAAAGAATCCCCCCGCCATGGCTCCCATGAAAAGCGAAGGTGCAAAAATGCCACCTGAGCCTCCTGAACCAATAGTAATGGATGTGGCCAGTATCTTAAACATAACCAAAAGTAACATCAGCCACCAGGAAAGTTCTTGTATAAGGGCCAGATCAATGGCCTCATATCCAACACCCAACAGGTGGGGAAAGACAAGCGCCATAACACCCAGAATCAATCCCCCTAGAGCAGCCTTGAGGTATTCGGGGAATTTTAGACCATCGAACATGTCCTCCAGGCGATAAAGTACTTTTGTAAATGTGACGCCAACCAGGGCACAAAAAAGGCCAAGGATAACATACAGGGGGAGTTCCCACACGCTTATCAGTTCGTAGGCAGGAACAATAAATGCCGGAGCATCCCCGAGGAAATAGCGGGAAACAGCAGTAGCCGCAACTGAAGAGATGACAATGGGGCTGAATGTGGCCAGGCCAAAGTCTCCCAGGACGATCTCAAGGGCAAACATTAAACCGGCTATGGGGGCATTGAAAGTGGCGGCAATACCAGCGGCTGCGCCGCAACCTACCAGGGTTCTAATCCGATCAGCCGAGACCTTAAGCTCCTGGCCTATGGTCGACCCGATGGCAGAGCCTATTTGAACGATCGGCCCTTCCCTTCCAACCGACCCCCCGGTGCCAATGCATATTGCTGATGCCAGAGACTTAATAAAGACAACCCGCTTTCTTATGATACCGCTTTTAAGGGCAACTGCTTCCATGACTTCCGGTACCCCATGCCCCTTGGCCTCCCTGGCAAAAAAATAGACAAGAGGCCCCACCAAAAGGCCTCCAGCGGCAGGTATCCCTATCCTGAAATACCATGGGATCGACTGAACCGCATCAATCAAATTGCCTACAGATCCATAAGAAATTGATTGAAAGAATTCTATGAGATAGCGAAAACCAATGGCTCCAAAACCACCAGCAAGGCCAACAATAACAGCCAGTATGGTCATTGTTGTATGTTCGCTGGATTTGAGTAGCGCGGGAATCGAAAATTTTTTGGAAGATTTATGGTTCACTTATTTAGGGTGGGATATCTCAGATCGCTACCAGACGAATAACCGGCCATGAACTCGCAAGGCATCTGCACTTAGTTTAGTGTTTTGAGTTTAGCGCTGGCAATCTTGGCTTCGCTTGAGTCTGGATATTTTTTTATGATTTTTTTCAGGAGAAGTCTTGAGCTGACTTTATCCTTTATCTCGTAAAAGGCAAAGGCCTGTCGAAGCATGGCATTGGGCACTTTATTCCCCTTGGGATATTTTTTTATCACTTCCTGGTACGCCAAAATAGCCTGCTCATACTGTTTCAAGCCCATATAGCATTCCCCAACCCAGAATTGAGCATTATCGGCAAGATCTGATTTGGGGTAGTTTGCAATGAAACTCTTGAAGCCAATAAGGGCCTGATCGTATTGGGCTTTCTTATAGGTTGCAAGTGTTGTTTCATAGAGTTGGGTTTCGGAAAGGTCCGGGCTTTCTTCAATAACCCGCGGTTTCTTTGGGGGCTCTTTACGTTCCAAAGGACCCTTTTTCGCATATTTTTCTTCAAGGTCTCCCGATGCCTTTAGCCCCAGGTGTTCCTGAACCTGCTTAACCTTTACTTCGAGTTCGGTCATACGTTCGGTGAGATTTGAGAGACTCGCCTGCATGGCATCCTGGTTCCCCGTATCTCTTTCAACAACGTGCTTCACCAAACGCTTGTTGTCTACTATATGCCCTGAGAGAACCTGTATTTCTCCTCTGATTTTATCAATATCAGCTCCAGCCTCAGCCTGCCTGTTACGGATTGATTCCAACTTGTAATCCAGCTCGCTGGAGAGTTTTGTGCCCATGGATTCTTCAATTTTATTTACTCTGGAATTCAGCGCCACAAGTTGATCGTTCACATACAGAAGATCCTGCTGGGAAGTCACGCAGGAGGAAAGAGGAATGAGTGAAAGAATCAATACCCCCAGATAAAGTAAGCCTCTTTTGTGTGATAATGGTAGTGTCATATTCTCAATACGTTACTAAGAACATATGCCGGCCTGTTACACAGGCCGGCGCGTTTGATTAATATCTCTATCTTACATCAAGCCATTTCTTTGATGAAACCGCTCCACAAATCACAATTGACCATATAAAACAATGTTTGCGGTGATTACTTAGTGCCTGACCGAAAACTGTTATTTTTGTTCAGACACTACTTAGTCAATGTGAACTGATCATTCCTGTTCTTTGCCCAGGCCTCATCGTTATGCCCTGGGTCGACCGGTCTCTCTTCGCCATAGCTGATTGTTGCCAGACGATTTTCCGAGATCCCTAAGCCCATAAGGAATTTCTTGGCAGCGTGTGCTCTCCTCTCACCTAAGGCGAGGTTGTATTCGGCGGTACCTCTTTCATCACAATTGCCCGAAATGTTAACGGAATAGTCCCCGTTAGCCCTAAGCCAGTTCCCTTTTTCCCTCAAAGCGGACTTAGACTCATCCGTCAAATCCGACCTGTCAAATGCGAAGTAGATATTCTCAGCTTCAAAATTGCGGATTTCATCAGCCAATTTTTGTGCCATCTTAAGGTCTCTAAGCCTGGCCTGCCGTTCGGCCTCATCCCTGGCTTCTTGTTCGGACGCACTTTTGGCCTCTTCCGCAGCCTTTGCCTCGCCTTCCTCAGCCTTCACTTCCTGAGTTGCCGGTTGAACAGGCTCAGATACCTGTATCTGTTTTTTTGCACAGGATGTCATCAGCAAAAAGGACGAACAGATAAAGGCCAAGACAATCATGCCGGTCATCATTTTTTTCCCCATACTCTCTTTACCTCCTAAATTATTGATTTATACCAAACAAAAAATGCTAAACTTCTAACAAAATGGTTCTAAGGTTAACTTCATAACTCAACAGTAAACACTATTTACCCTCAAATCAATTCCTATTGCAAGAAAAAATTCATCAAATCTCTCAATTTATGAATTATTAACATCTCCTTTAGTCTATTTCAAGTATTTAAATATATGTATACTTTATTTTTATTAAATTAAAGATCTTTTTTTGACCTTTTCTGGATGAATACTAGGAGGCTGTCTGAGAATGAGATATTTTTTCCAAGATCAAGGAAGGCGAAAATTATAACCACAGGAATACATTTAAGTATTTCGAGGATTATAATTTGAGCCTGACGTAGAGATTGGGGAAAATAGCCATTCTCGGACAGCCTCCTATGGGGCCCACGACGGAGCTGTTTGATCACCCTTAAGAAATGTAATCCTTCTCTGGTTCAGACCGTTTGCATTCATAAGATATAGATGATAACGGCCTTTTCTGTCGGAGCTGAACATGATGTACCTTCCGTCAGGAGACCAGCAGGGATCTTCGTTGTTGCCTCCATCCTCTGTAAGCCTTCTCAAACGGCCACCATTGGGGTCCATGGTATAGATGTCAAAATGCCCGGCATCCTGTGATACGAAGGCAATTCGGTTCAGGGATGACCAGACGGGGGATGTATTATAACTGCCTTCAAAGGTCAGTCTCTCCTCTGTGCCACTGATCAGATCCACGAGATAAATCTGCGGGGATCCAGATCGGTTCGAGACAAAGGCTATTTTATTTCCGTCCGGTGAAAAGGTCGGCGAAACATCAATCCCCCAATGGTTAGTCACCTGTTTTATGATTTTTCCATTCAAGTCAATGATGAAGATATCCGGATTGCCTTTGCGACTGAGAGTCAAAGCCACCCTTTTGCCATCAGGGGACCAGCATGCGCCAATATTTAGTCCCGATCTGGCTGAAATTTTCTTTACAACACCCGAACTGACATCTTGCATATACAGCAGGGTCCCCCCATCTTTATAGGAATTGTACATAATCTTCTTTCCATGTGGAGACCACCTCGGCAGTAATGCAATGCTTTTATCCGAAGTTTTTTGACGCACATTATATCCGTCATAGTCGCATACGTAAACCTCTTTATGGCCTGAGCCGTTTCCTACAAAAACCAGCTTGGTTAGGAAGATACCGGTCTGGCCGGTTAACGTCTGAATGACATCGTTACCAAGCCGGTGCATCAGATGCCGGTAATTGCTGATATCTCCCAACGCCCTCTTGCCTAAAATCTGCCGGCCCCAAAACACATCGAACAGCTTGATCTCAACTTCTACATTTCGGCCTATGCACGTGTAACTGCCCTTCAACAGAAGCTCAGCACCAATCACAGACCAATCCTTAAAACGGATGTCTTCCAGTGTCGAAGCTGAGTCACTGTCCTCCAAAAAGGCCTCTTTATCCATAGGAGTGAAATATCCACTGCAATCGAGGTCATTGGAGATAACGCCTGGCATATCTCTAACCAGTTCCGGGTGCTCGTTATTGCGGCTCAGGTTTTTGAAATCCGTGATGGCAATATTGAACTTCCTTATAGCAGGGGCATTGATGTCTATATAAATCCTGCCAAAACAATGCATTGGAAACAAAAGAGAGACAAATATCAAAATCCCCAGCCAGCAAAGGGGGAAAGTAGCGCCCTTTGCGAAAAAGGGGACATTCAGGTTTGAACGCATAAAATCAGGAACCTCCGGAATATTGTTATCCTTCCATCCCCATAAGATTAAAGGTAATTTCAAATTCTTCATGGGTCACTCTGTAGCCGGGTGGAAACCGCGGTAAGGGGTCTGACTGCTCAACAGCCTTTAACACGGACTGGTTAAACATGGCATTAGATGATTTTTTTGTAAACCACCACTTCAGGATACTTCCATCGCTTTTTGCTTTAACCACGATGATGGCCTCAAGGTCGTCCCTGTTCAGGGCAACAGGATAGGCCCAGTGGCTCTTAATCCAGTCCTCTACATCTCTTTTGTACAATTCTATGGCAAAGCCGGTAACAGGTGCGCCTCCCGCAAACCCTTTGGTGGGCGTCCCTACGCCCCGGTGTTCCAGTTCAGAGATCGCGCGGCTAACATGATCATCATCTTCTGCTTTGACCTTTTTTTCGATTTTTGACAGGGCCTGGTCGATGCGCCTGGAAGCGTCTTCCTCTTGCGATTTTACTTTCTTTTCTATTTTTGAAAGAGCTTTTTCAATGCGCTTAGAAGGGGGTACTACTGGTTTCTTGGCCTCCTTTTTTTTCGTTGAGACGGTTCTCTTGGCAATTACTACGGCTTTTTCCTTCTTTTTCGGTCTGCTAATTCGCTTTGCGGGTGTGGGTGTGGTTTTCTTTGAACTGATTACGGGTTTACCGGCCTTTGCCTTCGCACTTCCTTCTACCACGGCAGGTGTTCTGGTCGGCAATTGCACAAGATTGACCTCATAGACCGTGCCTCTAATCCTCCGGGTCGGCATGTGCTCCGGAACGAAGAAAATCGAGGAAAAGACAGCCAGGTGAAGAGCCAGGGATATGATGAGCATTGTGCGCCATTTTGGCTCCACCTGATTATTAAGATCGGGGTCGCCCCACAAGGCTTCCATAGGAATCAGTCCAAAGGCTCGGTAACCATGCCCAGTTTGTCTATGCCAGCCTGCTTGACCTTCGCAATCACTTTTATAACGAATCCGTAAGGTACTTCTTTATCCGCCCGCAGCAAAATTTCCTTGTCTCTCCGGTTTTGAAAGATCTTTTGGATTTTTATCTCCAGGTTGTCAAGCGTGATCCGGTGTTTTTCTATGAAAATTTCTTTTTCTTTATTGACCGTCAACATCAAAGGTTCTTCCTTGGTCTTGATATTCTTGGTGGTAGTTTGCGGGAGATTGACCTCAACACCCTGCATCAGCATAGGGGCAGTCACCATAAAAATAATAAGAAGCACCAGCATCACATCCACGAGCGGAGTGACGTTGATCTCCGACATAAAATTCTTGTTATTGCCCCTTTGATTCATGGTAAGTTCATTTGATGTAAAATGTTACTATATGCGCGTTCTGACACCCATATGTCTCTTAAAAAACTGCCTTTCCACTGTACTCAGAAAATCAGATGTGAAAATATCCATCTCTGCATCAAGCGCTGAAATCTTATGTGTAAAATAGTTAAATGCCACAACTGCCGGTATTGCAGCGGCCAACCCGGCCGCTGTAGCAATGAGGGCTTCTGAGATCCCCGGCGCAACCACAGCAAGGTTGGCTGAACCCTTGATACCTATTGCTCTGAAAGACTCCATAATTCCCCATACTGTGCCAAAGAGCCCGATAAACGGAGAAGTGTTCCCTGTGGTGGCCAGAAAACTTACGCCCCGCTCCAGCTTGTTTATCTGGTCAATACTCGCCTTTTTCAACGACCTCTCCAAATTGTCCATGATGACCTGCTCGGACCGTGAAGGCTCCTCCCCACCTGGGGCGTGTGAGCCCTCCTGGGAGTTTACAGAGGCCTGAATTTTCCTGAGCCGATTGAATTCGCCATATCCAGCCCTGAAAAGACGGGCCACCGGACTGGACCTTAAATCCTCACACGCCACATATATCCTTTTTAAATCCCGTCTTTCCCAAAACATCTCCATGAAATCTGCAGTTTCACTCTTTGCATTTCGAAGCAGTCTGTATTTTACAAAAATAATTGCCCAGGAGATAATGGAAAACAGGAAAAGAACCAGCAAGACAAATTTCACCATAAGACCAGCATGGATGATCATCTGGACAATGTCATGGCCAAAGGCACTTTCAAATGAAAAGCCCACTGGAATCTGCGTAATAAATGGGATAGTTAACATTATGACCTCATCAATCGCCTATATTTTATACCTCAATTGAGTCAAACTCAATTGAGGTGGTACTTGGTATCCGGTACTGGGTACTGGTTTAGAGGAATATTTTTCATTTTTTATATCTCTATCAGGGAAATAATATAAGATTAAGACGTGAAACACCTTAGAACCAATCCCTGATTACAAATACCCAATACCACCTAATTGAGCATCACTTAATTAGGGTTATACCACATAGTTCGTAAAAAAAACATCTTTCCCGGATAACCGCCAGCGATTCAAATTATGGTCTCAACTTGGCAGGACCGTGGGGTCTCTTTGTCTTAATCCTGGTTGGAGGCCCTTCCCGATTTGATGATTATAAATCTCAGATGCTACTGGAATCTGTCATGATGCGGCTTCCAGATGCTGAGTTAATGCAGTCGGGGGTAAGATTGAAGTTGTCAATTAAAAAATCGGCCAACGCCTCAATATCATCAGTCGAAAATTTAGGGACATCAAGATCAACTTTAGCATCACTCACTAAGGCCACTAAATGCGCGTCACCCTTTAAAATCGGTTCGCCGCCACCTGCCTTGGGCCTAAAAACCTCTATTTTAGGATTATAATCCTGTTTATACCCTTCGGTCAAAATGATGTCAACACTGCAAAGAAGAGGCGCCAGTTCGTCCGGCCGGTAATCATGGTCTACATCCATGATCATTCCTATTTGGTACGGGGACGAAACAACGGCCACCGAGGCCCCTGCATGCTTATGCCGCCAACTGTCTTTACCAGGTCGATCCATTTCAAATCTGTGTCTGTGATGCTTGACGGTTCCCACTCTGAAACCGCGCCGGGTTAGTTCCGGGATCAGCCTTTCAAGGAGGGTGGTTTTCCCGGTCCCGGACAGGCCTACAACAGAGATGATGGGCGTTTTATTAGTTTTTGAATTCATTTTCAGGGGTCACCCCGGTTTGCGTACTGTTTCTGCTCAACGATTCTCTTCCTTATCAAATATCTTGCTGAAAATCCTGTTATCTTCTTCAACACATTTTTTTTTCAAAAGGCTATATTTTTTCAGGAGCTCTTTTCCTTCCTTAGTCAGACGGGTGCCCTCTTTGCGGTCCGCATGCACAATGTTTGCTTTCAAGTACTTTTCAGTTGCCTTAATTTTACCCCACGCACCCTTGTAGGACATCTTCATTATCTTGGCTGTCTGGTTTATAGACCCTGTTTTTTCAATGGTTTCCAGTATCTGTTTTCGTCCTTCGCCCATAATGATGCGGCCATATTCATCAACAATCCATTGTCTTGATCTCAATCTAAGCGGTACCATCTTTTACTCCCCTATCTCCCTCCACAGTTCCCCACTTTTAGAAGGATCATATCCACCTAAGGCAGCTACCCGTTCCCGGAAATGCCGGGACCCTATCGTGTCCAGTACCACCTTAATATTGGGCTGTTCCACCATTGCGCTCGGGATTACCAGGTCGTACTGTTCTCTCACCATTGGAACAAAGTCCAGGTCTAACGCCCTGGCCGCTGCAAAGATGCCCATTCCGCAATCGGCCGCACCACTCAGGACATCGACCGCCACTGCCATATGAGTAAATTCATCGTGGTCATACCCTTTGATAGCTTTGGGCCCTATGCCAAGTTGACCTAATTTGTAATCAAAAAGGACTCGGGTCCCTGACCCTGCCTGACGGTTGACAAAGACAATATCACTCCCGGCCAGGTCTTCTATACCCTTAATGCCCTTTGGATTTCCCTTGGCCACAATAAGACCCTGGTCCCTCAAAACTAAGTGAAACAGACTGATGCGCACTCCTTTCAAATATCTTTTGATGTAGGAAATATTGTATTCCCCGGTCTCCGTATCCAAAAGGTGCGAACCTGCCATGTGGCAAGACCCCTTCTTGAGGGCGATCAAACCGCCAAGGCTGCCCACATTTCCGGATGAAATGCGAATATTGTGTCCTTGCCAGCGGATCTCGTCCGCCAGGATATCGATGTTAATATCGTGACTTCCGATAATGACAACGGTATTAAGGAGGTCTTCCTCCTCCACAAGAAGTTCTGCCTCGATTTCCTCGTTTTGCGAGATGCCCTCTGACAATGCCGGGATACGGATAATGCCTTCGGCTCTTGTAAGAGTAGTTATAGAGCCGGCGGCCCTTGGCAGTGGCGTGGCAACAAACTTCGGGCCCACCTTGCCGATATTAACCCGCAAAAACTCCTCTATTCCCAGCTTGGATGGGATATCCCGGGATGGCTGTACCTTAACGGCGTGAGGTTTAGGGGGTTGCTGACCCTGAAGGCTGTAAAGGAGGGGTTTAACAAACTGCTCGAAGGAAAGCGTTGAAGAAACAGCATACCCGGGGTTACCGACAACAGGCTTGTCCTTCACTATACCCAATATGGTGGGTTTTCCCGGCATCATCCCAACACCATGCACCAGCACCTCCCCCATTTCATTGATAATACTGGCTGTAAAGTCTTTGCTCCCTGCAGAGGACCCTGCATTGATAATGACCATATGGGCTTCGGATTCAATGGCTTTCTTCAAGGCCTCTCGTATGTTTTCCTCAACATCCGGCACAATACCATAAACTATCGGAATACCATTGCACTCCCGAACAAGCCCTGCCAGCACCAAAGAATTGTATTCAATAATCTCGTTTTGCTTTAAGGTGTCTTTCTCTTCAACATCCCTATAGTGGATTAGCTCTGTGCCTGTCGGGATAATTGCCACACGGGGTTTTTGCCAGACTTTGATTGAAAAAACACCAGCGCCGACGAGCGCCCCCACGTCAAATGGGCGGATTCTGTGGTTTTGTGCAAAAAGTAGCTGGGTTGCCACTATATCCTCACCCACCTTTCGGACATGTTGCCAGGGATAGGCAGAGGAACGGATTTCCAGGTGATTTTTATCCAACTGATGGATTTTTTCCACCATGATCACCGCATTAAATGACTCAGGGAGGGGCTGACCCGTGTTTATCCACACGGCGTCACGGCCGACCTACAACCTCTTGGGATATTTTACCGTCGTCCCATATGTCTCTTCTGACCGGACAGCGATGCCGTCCCTGGCTGCGGAATGAAAAGAGGGACAAGATCGTATTGCAAAAACAGGTTCCACAATGATGCGGCCCAACGCATCCTCGATACTGATCGTCTCCATATCCGTTCGTTTATCCCGGCAAAATCGGGAAAAGAATAATTCTTTAGCCTCCTGGAGGGGTTTCATTGAGAGATAGACCTGTCTTTTCACCGTGTACCTCCGAAATA